>NZ_JAUNXI010000002.1:118393-122105 GCF_030539875.1 Methanobrevibacter sp. | reverse complement strand
AATAGTTTAGTTATTTTTCTATGTATTCAAAAAAATTAAAATGTGGTTAATTATGAAGAAATCGGTTAGTATGGTATTATTACTTTTAGTAATGATATTGTCAATTTCTGCTGTTTCTGCAGCAGACATGGATTTGGATCCTGAGTTGGCACTGCCGGACTCTGATGTGAGTATTGGAGCATCAGATGAGGAGGTATTGGCTGATGAGGGAAATAATGATTTCACCTCACTTCAAAACTCTATCGATGGCGGAAGTACATTACTTTTAACTTCCGACTATAAAAGGGTAGATGGAGATAGCGATGTGTCAATTACTAAAGACGTTACAATTATAGGTAACAATCACAAAATTGATGCAGATAAAAAAGGTGGAATTTTTAAGGTGAATACTGGTTGCACTTTGACTTTAATTGGTGTAACCTTAATTAATGGTAATAATGAAAACGGTGGAGCAATTTACAATGATGGAGGAGTTTTAAATATTGTTAATTCTCAATTAATAAATAATACTGCTACTAAAAGTGGTGGGGCAATTTACAATACTAAATATAGTTCCATATATGTGAGTGGTTCTACTTTTGATGGTAATGATTTAACTGACCGTAATTTTAACGGTTGGGGAGGGGCTGCTATTTATAATGATGGCGGTTCTATAATAATGGATGATTGTAGAGTTACAAATAACTTAAAAAATATCGTACACCGTGGAGGAACTGGAAATTACACTGGTGATTTGTCTAGTGCTGCTTTAGCAAGCTATGATGATGGTTCTGTAAGTATAACTAATTCTTATTTTGCAAACAATAGCGGATCTTATGGTGGAGCTATTTTATTTTATAAAGGGGTATTGGATATAAAAAATACTGCTTTTGAGAATAACTTTGCATTTAATGGCGGTGCAATTGATATTGTTGATGGAAGTTATACTATTTCCAATTGTACTTTTAAAGGAAACACTGCTAAAGGTACTGGAAGTACATTTACTAATTATGCTCATGGTGGTGCATTATGTATAGTATTTGAAACTGCTGGGGAATGTGTAATCTCAGATTGTATTTTTAAAGATAATTCTGCTGCTTATGGTGGTGCTGTTTCAAATTCCAATGCTAAATTTGTTGATTGTACTTTTATAAATAATACAGCTAGTGCATCTAATTCTGAGACATTCAATGGAGTAATAAATAGTAGAGGAGGAGTTGGTGGTGCAATTTATAGTGATAAACAAATAACTGTCATTGATTCAAATTTCACCAATAATACTTCTCGCTATCATGGATTGTATATTAAAAATGCCGATATTTCTGGTTCTTCTTTTAATAATAGTGCTATATATGTTGCTAAAGGTACTATCGATGTTAATGATAATGAGGATGCAGAAATTTTCTGTGGTCTAAATGGTAAGGTTAATATTGGTTCCGGTGAAATTCCTTCTGTGAAACATGGTACTGTTTATTATGCTCCTACTTCTTTTGCTGATTTACAAACTTTGATTAATAATTGTGGTTCTAAAATTATGGTAACATGTGATGTTACTAAACTGGCAAGTGAAGAAGAAACATTTGCAAATGGAATTACTGTTGCTAAATCCATAACTATTGATATGCTTGGCCATACTATTACCTCCAATAATGGTAAGGTGTTCAATATTGCAAAAAACATTACTTTAACTTTAATTAATGCTAATGTTGTTGGTGATGGTAATGTTGCCATTTATAATGAGGGTGAATTAAAATTGAGTTTATCCAATCCGTCCACTTTTGATAATTTTGGTGATTATGCGATTGATAATAATGGTGTTCTCTATAAGGGTGGTTTAACTACTTTTACACAATTAAATGATTTAATTAATTTGGTTAATGGTGGAGAAATACAAATCGTTACATCTAAAATTACTCAAACAGAAGAAGAAAAAGATAATTTTGCTAATGGTATTTTAATTAATAAGGATTTAACTATCACAGGCCGTTATAATAAGGATATTTTAGCTAAAATTGACGCTGCAAAATATTCTAGAATATTTAATGTTGTCGATGGAGCTACATTAACTTTGAATAAAATTATTTTATCAAATGGTAATGCCGATAAAGGTGCTGGTGTGTATGTTGATAAGGGTGCTTCTTTAGTTGTTAATGTTGTGAAGTTCATTAATAATACTGCGGTTACTCGTGGTGGTGCGATTTACTCTGAAGGTAATGTTGCTGTGAATAAAGCAATTTTTGATGGTAATGATGTTACTTTCCGTTCTAAGAATGTGGATAATGGTGGTGCTGCCATTTATGCTCTTGGTGGTAAGTTAACTGTTGCTGATTCTAATTTCACTAATAATCTTAAGGATTATGTTGTTAGAGGTACTGACGGCAAGACTGGTGATTTGATTAATGCTATTATTACTACTTCTGCTGTTACTGAGATTACTGGTTCTAGGTTTGTTAATAACAGTGGATGTTATGGTGGTGCAATTTATGCTGCTGTAATTGATGGTGTGGGCACTCCAAGTTTGGTTATCAGGGATTCTAAGTTTGTAAATAATACTGCTTATGCTGGTACTATTCATATTGAGGATATTAAGTATGAGATTTCTGATTCTGTCTTTGATGGTAATAAAGCGTTAGGTTATGGTAGTGTTGGTTATACTGCTGCTGGTGCGGCTGTTACTGCAATGTATCCTGGAGCTAACGGTTTGGTTACTAATTGTACTTTTACAAACAATAGGGTTTCAAGTACTGATACTCCTAAAGGAGGTGCAATCGTAGCTCAAAATGGTAAAATCCGTATTGTTGATTCTAAATTTGAAAACAATTCTGTTTTCGGTTCTGAATTAGCTTATGGTGGTGCTATTTGCGGTGATTCTTCAGTTGAAATGATTATTGAAAAGTCCAATTTCACAAACAATGCTGCTGCTAAAGGTGGTGCAATTTATTCAGATGGTAAATCATTAAGCGTATCCAATTCTAATTTCAAGGATAATAAAGGTATTGGAACTATTTATAACAATGCTGAATTAACATTAGCAGGAAATAAAATAGAATCAACCGATTTTGGAATAATTAATGATAAAGGAACTATTGAATCTAAAGTATATGCTAAAATTATGGAAAATACTACATATAAGTGGCATAAGTCTGCATTTAGTATTGCTGCTACTTTGACTGATGACGCAGGTAATGCGATTAAGGATTCTAAGTTTAGCTTTGTTTTAACCAAAGATGGTGTGAATATTAGTGTCCCTGCTGTGTTTGATGATACTTTAGGTTATTATTCAGGTACTTTTACACCTACTAATAATGGAGTGTATTTAATCAGTATTGATTATCCTATAAAAGAGGTACAAACTTCTGTTTTGTCTGTCTGTGGTGGATTAATTGACATTGCAGATATGGTTGCTGTTGCTGAAAATGGTGACACTATTTCATTGAATGGTGAAAAATATGCATATGCTCCGGAATTTGATTCAAGTATTGTCGAGGGTATTGTAATTGATAAAAATATTATTATTGATGGTAAAGGATCTATAATTTCCGGTTCTGAAATGGCTAGATTATTCAAGGTTGCTAATGGTTATACCTTAACCTTAGTTAATGTAACTGTATGTGATGCCCGTGCTGATAAAGGTGCTGGCGTGTATGTTGATAAGGGTGCTTCTTTAATAGTCAACAGTGTGAAGTTCATTAATAATACTGCGGTTACTCGTGGTGGTGCGATTTACTCTGAA
>NZ_JAUNXI010000002.1:0-118293 GCF_030539875.1 Methanobrevibacter sp. | reverse complement strand
TGTGAAGTTCATTAATAATACTGCGGTTACTCGTGGTGGTGCGATTTACTCTGAAGGTAATGTTGCTGTGAATAAAGCAATTTTTGATGGTAATGATGTTACTTTCCGTTCTAAGAATGTGGATAATGGTGGTGCTGCCATTTATGCTCTTGGTGGTAAGTTAACTGTTGCTGATTCTAATTTCACTAATAATCTTAAGGATTATGTTGTTAGAGGTACTGACGGCAAGACTGGTGATTTGATTAATGCTATTATTACTACTTCTGCTGTTACTGAGATTACTGGTTCTAGGTTTGTTAATAACAGTGGATGTTATGGTGGTGCAATTTATGCTGCTGTAATTGATGGTGTGGGCACTCCAAGTTTGGTTATCAGGGATTCTAAGTTTGTAAATAATACTGCTTATGCTGGTACTATTCATATTGAGGATATTAAGTATGAGATTTCTGATTCTGTCTTTGATGGTAATAAAGCGTTAGGTTATGGTAGTGTTGGTTATACTGCTGCTGGTGCGGCTGTTACTGCAATGTATCCTGGAGCTAACGGTTTGGTTACTAATTGTACTTTTACAAACAATAGGGTTTCAAGTACTGATACTCCTAAAGGAGGTGCAATCGTAGCTCAAAATGGTAAAATCCGTATTGTTGATTCTAAATTTGAAAACAATTCTGTTTTCGGTTCTGAATTAGCTTATGGTGGTGCTATTTGCGGTGATTCTTCAGTTGAAATGATTATTGAAAAGTCCAATTTCACAAACAATGCTGCTGCTAAAGGTGGTGCAATTTATTCAGATGGTAAATCATTAAGCGTATCCAATTCTAATTTCAAGGATAATAAAGGTATTGGAACTATTTATAACAATGCTGAATTAACATTAGCAGGAAATAAAATAGAATCAACCGATTTTGGAATAATTAATGATAAAGGTACTGTCACTACAACAATTAATGCTATCTTCTTAGAAAATAAAACACTTTCTGCAGAATTAGGTGATGTTGTAGAACTTAGAGCTACTTTAACTGATGATAATGGAAATGCAATAAAAGATTACAATTTCAAATTCTCAGTAAACGGAAAAACAATTGGGGACATCACATTTGATGATGGAGTATACACAACTGAATATATTATTGAAAATGCTGGTGAAATTGTTATTTCCACTGATTATGTGGCGGATAATTTAGTAAAACTCATTGGTATTTATGAAGTTCCTAAAGCGCATATCACTGAATTTAAAGTATATGTTAATAAAAACGAATTTGAAGTAGGGGAAACTGTAACCGTAAATGTAATTTTACGTGGTGTAAATGACCTTGGATTGAATGGTGATGTTGTTGTAATTTTAAATAATGTCCCATATACCGTAAAAGTAAATAATGGTATAGGTTCATTTGACGTATCTGGTTTGGCTTCTAACACTTATGCTGCTTTTGCTTTCTTCAATGGTGATGATAATTATATTGGTCCTGTATTTGATAATGTAATATTTAAAGTGATGGAACCGGATTATATCATATCTATCTCTGTTGATGATAATGTTAAAGTTGGTGATGATGCTACTGTCAAAGTAAGCATTCCTGGTGCTTCCGGTGTAGTTAAAATAATTGTTGATGGTGCTGGCACTATTATAACATTAGATGAAACCGGAAAAGCAGAATACATTATTCCAAATATTGCTGCTGGTGAACATTCAATTATAGCAATATATGATGGTGACGAAACCCATAATGCAGTTTATAACAGTGCTGTTTTGAATGTTGCTAAATTTATTAGTGAGGTTAGTGTTGTTGGTGGTAATGTTGTTGTTGGTCAGGATACTGTGATTAAGGTTAGTGTTACTGACGGTGCTACTGGTGTTGTTATGATTGAGGTTGCTGGTGCTTATTATAGTTTAGATCTTTCTGAGTCTGATGAGATTAGTATCAGTTTGCCTGTTGGAGAGTACAGTGTTGTTGCTAAATATATGGGTGATGACAAGTTTGATTCTTCTGTGTCCAGTCCGATTACTGTTGTTGTAGCTGATAAGCAGGTTGCTCATATTACTATTGAGGCTGCTGATGTTAAAGTTGGTGAGGATGCTACTGTTAGTGTAAGTATTCCTGGTGCTTCTGGTGTAGTTAAAATCATTGTTGATGGTGTTGAATCTGTTGTTGATTTAGATGATGATGGTAAGGTAAGTCATGTTGTTTCTGGTCTTGCTGCTGGTGAGCATTCTATTGTAGTGGTTTATGATGGAGATGCGAATTATAAAGGTGCACATGACAGTGCTGTTTTAAAAGTTGCCAAATTTGCTAGCGAAGTTGCTATTTCTCCAAATGTCGCAGGTCAGAATATTGTTATTGATGTTGATGTTAGTGAGGGAGCCACAGGTTTGGTCTTAATTAAGGTTGGAGATATTTATTATGCTTTAGACCTTTCTAAATCTAATAAATTAAGTCTCAATTTACCTGCTGGCGAGTATGCGATTGTTGCTAATTATGGTGGTGATGATAAATTCAATCATTCTGAATCCAGTCCAATTACTATTGTTGTAAAAGATAAACAAGTAACACCAATTACTTTAAATGTTGCCGACATCAAAGTAGGTGAAACAGGTATTGCAAGTATCACATTAGCAAAAGATGCTACTGGATCTGTAGTTATTTTTGTTGATGGCAAAAAGGTTGACACTGTTGATGTTGTTGATGGCAATGCCATTGTTTTATTGTCTAACTTAAGTGCTGGAAACCATGTTGTTGAAGCGAAATATTCTGGTGATGAGAATTATGCTTCAGTTTCCGATTTAAAAACAATGTCAGTATCTAGAATAGATACTGTAATTGTTGTTGATGCTACATTTACTCGTGTTGCGAATGATTGGAGTGCTGGTGAAAGAGGAGCATTGTTCTATGCAGTATTGAAAGATGCTAATGGAAACCCATTAGTAAATAAAACAGTACAAATTGCAGTAAATGGTCCGATTTATAATGTAACTACTGATGAATATGGTAGAGCAGGATTGCAAATTAACCTTGCTGCTGCTAATACATACACTTATGCATTAAGCTTCCAAGGTGATGATATGTATAATGCTGCACCGATTGCTTCATCCAAGTTGATTCTCACCAAGAAGGCAACAACAATTAAAGCAACTGATAAAACATTTAAATCAACTGCAAAAACAAAAACTGTAAGTGTACAACTAACAACCAGTAAAAACCCGTACGACGGTAAAACATACCTCAGTGCTGGTAAAAAAATTACCTTAAAAGTTAATGGTAAAACTTACACAGCAAAAACAGATAAAAATGGAATTGCTAAATTTAATATTAATTTAACTAAAAAAGGTAAGTACACAGCATCAATTAAATTTGCAGGTGACAACACATACAAAGGTTCATCAAAATCTATAAAAATAACAATTAAATAGAAGAGTACAACTCTTCTATCTTTTTCTTTTTTTCCAAAACCTAATTTTTACAAATGCTTTAAAATTAGCTATTTTTATATAATATTAAAACTAAAATTTAAATTATAATATATGGTGGTTAAATGAGAATTTTATTAATTCATTCTGATTATTTAAATTATAATGTAAAAAATAAAACACCTGTCGCTGAAGAAATCGAGGATGTTAAAAAAGAAGGATCCTTTGACGACTCTTTAGTAGTATTTACAGCTGTTGAAAAAGACGATGAGAATAATCCAGAAGGTATTGTTAAAAATTTAGTCAGTGAAGTTAAAAAAACTAATGATCAAGTTAAAGCCGAAAATATAGTATTATATCCCTACGCTCACTTATCTTCTTCATTAAGTTCTCCAAAAGTTGCCGTACAAATTTTAAAAGATGCAGAACAAGCTTTACTTTCAGAAGACTTAAATGTAAAAAGAGTACCTTTCGGATGGTATAAGGCATTTGAAATTTCATGTAAAGGTCACCCATTAAGCGAACTTTCAAGAACTATTGCTGCTGATGATGCACAAGAAGCTAAAGTTGAGAGAAAACCTTCAAAATGGCAAATCCTTGAAGGAGATAAAATTACTCAAATCAAAGACTTCAAATTTGAAAATCATGCTTTCAAACAACTTGTTGATTATGAATTAGGACAAGGCGCATCTGATGAAGGCGAACCTCCTCACGTTAAATTAATGAGAGAAAAAGAAATATGTGATTACGAATCCGCTTCAGATGTTGGAAACCTTAGATGGTATCCAAAAGGTAGGCTAATAAGAGATTTGCTTGCTGATTATGTTTATAACCTTAGTGTTGATAATGGAGCAATGCCTATTGAAACTCCGATTTTCTATGATTTGGACGACGATGCAATTTACCAGCATGCATACAAATTTGGTGAAAGGCAGTACAGAACCGATACTAAAAAGAATTTAATGCTTAGATTTGCATGCTGCTTTGGAGCATTCAGAGTAATGGCAGATTCATACTTAACTTGGAAAAACTTGCCTGCCGGAGTTTATGAATTATCTACCTACAGTTTCCGTTATGAGAAAAAAGGTGAAGTTGTAGGTCTTAAAAGATTAAGGGCATTTACCATGCCTGATTTCCATTCATTCTGCGCAGATGTACCTGCATCACTTAAGGAATTCTCAAAGCAAACTGACATGTGTATGCAGACAGGCAAGGATTTGGATTTGGACTTTGAAGTAATTTTCAGAGCAACTCAGGATTTCTTTGAAGAAAATGAAGAATGGATGTATGAAATAGCTGAAAAATTCCAAAAACCTATTTTACTTGAAATCTTACCTGAAAGACATCATTACTGGGTATGCAAAATCGATTTAGCAAATATTGATGCTTTGGGCCGTCCAATTGAAAATCCGACTGTTCAAATCGATGTTGAAAGTGGTAAGAGATTCGGTATTTCTTACTTAGGTGAAGATGGGGCTCAACATAATCCAACAGTTTTGCACTGTTCACCGACTGGAAGTATTGAAAGGGTTTTATGTGCAATGCTTGAAAAAACAGCAATTGAATTAAATGATAAAGCTCCGATGCTGCCAACCTGGCTAAGTCCGATTCAGGCAAGAATCTTAACTGTCGGCGAATCCCATAAAGAATTTGCAGAGGAATTATATTCAAAAATCAATGATTCAAATATCCGTGTAGATGTTGATGATAGAGATGAAAGCGTAGGTAAAAAAATCAGAAATGCCGCTAAAGAATGGATTCCTTACATCTTTGTTGTTGGAGATAAAGAAGTTGAATCTGGTAAATTCCAAGTAACTGTTCGTAAAACCGGTGAAAAAGTTGATATGACTGTTGATGAGTTAATTGCTGAAATCAATGATGAATGTGAAGGAAAACCTTTCAGAAGATTACCTTTACCTAAAGATATCTCAAGAAGGATTAACTTCCAATAAATAATTATATTTATAAATAAACTAATAACTTAATATGGAGGAAATTTAATGGACCCAATGTATAAAATAGGAGAAGCTCTTATTGGAGATGGCCCTGAATTAGCACACATTGATTTATTAATCGGTGATAAATTTGGCCCTGTTGGTCAGGCTTTTGCTAATGGTTTATCAAACTTATCTGTAGGACACACTCCTTTAACAAGTGTAATTAGACCAAATTTAATGACTAAACCAGCTACTTTAATCATTCCTAAAGTAACTGTTGGAGATTTAGAAGATGCAGGCAAAATATTTGGACCTGCACAAACTGCTGTTGCAAGAGCAGTAGCTGATGCAGTAGAAGACGGATACATTCCAAAAGAAATTGTGGAAGACATCGTGATAAATGTAAGTGTATTCATAGATCCTTCTGCTAAAGATTACAGAAAAATTTATCAATACAACTACGGCGCAACTAAATTGGCTATCAGAAGAGCAATGGAAGATTATCCATCTATTGACAAAGTATTGGCAGAAAAAGACCGTGGAACTCACCCGATTATGGGATTCAAAGTCAAAAAACTTTGGTCACCACCATACCTGCAAGTTGCACTTGACTTAGATAATGAAGCGGCAATGGAAAAAATCATTAATGATCTGCCTGACAACGACAGGATTTTACTCGAAGCAGGTACTCCGCTCGTTAAAAAATTCGGTGTCGGAATTATCGGAAAAATCAGAGCATTACGTCCTGATGCATTCATTATAGCTGATTTAAAAACTTTAGATGTGGGTCGTGTAGAAGTTAAAATGGCTGCAGACGAAACTGCTGATGCAGTGGCTATTTCCGGTCTTGGTACTGTTGAATCTATTGCAAAAGCCATCCATGAAACTCAAAAACAAGGAATCTATTCAATCCTTGACATGATGAACGTGGCTGAATTTGAAGAAAAGTTAGCTAAACTTCCTGAAGGATTAAAACCGGATATTGTTTTATTACACAGAAATGTTGATATGGAAACCTACAGAGCAGAACATGGTGAAGATACAAGCGACATGACTGAATGGGGTAATATTAAAGATATTAAAGCAAAACTCGGTGATAAAGGACTTATTGCTGTTGCTGGTGGTATCAAACCTAACAATGTTGAAGAAGCTATTAACAAAGGTGCAAACATCATTATTGCCGGCAGATACATTATCGGTTCTAGAGATGTAAGAAGGGCTGCACAAGACTTCTTAGAACATTTCGACCCGGATCCTGACAACATGAGACTTGCTATGGATGAAGATGAAAATATTGAAGTGAAAGACGAGTAAATTAGATTTATTCTAATTTACAACTATTTTTTTTAATGGAGTTTTTATTATGGGATTTTGCAATTCATGTGGCAGACCAATTGTAAAAGCAGATTATGGAACCAATAAGGATGGAAGTTTAAATCCGGAATTTTGTTGTGATTGTTATCAAAATGGTGAATACACTGAACCGGATATAACTCTACAGGAAATGATTATAAGAAAAACAAGGGAAATGATGGATAAAAATCCGAGATTATCCGAAACACAAGCAACTGGTATTACAGCGTTTGTTATTCCTGGACTTAAGAGATGGAATCCTGAGTTTCAGGATGATTACTAAACTTTTTACTTCCCGTTTTTTAAAATAAATTCTTTAACTTTGTTTGCAATAAATTCGTTATGGGATTTTGTGGACTTGACTTTATACAATTCTTCTTCCAACTCATTGAATCTGTCAACTAACTCATTATATTCTAGACGAAGTGAATCATATTCTTTTTCTAAATTTTCGTTCATTTCATATATTTCGGCATAGTTGGTTCTTGTGTTGAAACTTTCTTGTTTTAACTGGTCATATTTAGTTGAAATTTGATTGTAACTGTCTTTAATAGTTGCATGTTCGTCTTTTAAGTTAGAACATTTGTTTTTAAGATTCTTATTTTCTTCTTTAATGCTTGTATATCTAGTTTTCAGGTTTTCATTTTCAATTTTAATATTGGTAAATTTTGTTTTCAGGTTTTCATTTTCAACAATTAACTTGGAATGCTTATCTTTTATGTTTAGGTTTTCCTGCTTTAATGAGTCAATGTTACTTTTTTTCATTGATTTGTATTCATCTTCAATGTCTTTTAAAGAATTGATTTCATTTTTTAATTTTTCAATTTCCTTTTTGTATTCTGAAGTAAAGTCTAAATTTTCATCAATCTTTTTTTGCAACTCTTCCACTTCCTCAACATAAAAATAATTAGCGACTTTTAAAAATTCAATTTCTTCTTCTAGGCCCTTGAAATTTTCAATTTCGTTATTTGGAATAATTAAAACTTCTTCTTTGTCCTGATAAATATCTTCATTTTTTGGAATGGTGATTTGTATTTGTTGAGTAGTATATTTCTTCTGCTCGCCGCTTTTAAGCGTCCGCTTATACTCCCGTGAATATTTTTTTACAATACCATTTCCAGTTTTCATAATCATCCCTTTATATAGTATTTTAATATTTATGTTTTAGATATTATAAATATATCTAGTTTCAAAAATGGAGGGGTGAATTGAAATATTGCTATGATTGTTTTTTTTAGATTATAAAGACTCTTTTATTTCTTCAAACAAAAAAATACCTAGTAATTGTACCAATCCAATTTGTTTCATTATTTGTAGAGCTCCATATTCGAAGTCACTGCTTTATAATTAATGCTGGAAAGGAGGTATTATTTGAATATTACATGTTCAGAATATTTTTTTCGAATTGTATTACTTTTTAATTTAACTAATAATTTATTATTTCTTATAATTGCTAAAAATATAACAAAGTTACTTATTACTTTTTTAAAAAAGACTAAACCTCTTTTTATTTTAGTTTTTAATAAATTTAGGATATATTTCAGTAAATAACTCCTTTATTATAATGTTTTTAGTTAATTGACATATGTATGTTAATATGGGAGGTAATGATTTTATAATTAGGTATTTCCATGTGTTAAAATAATGAAATAGTAATACTTTTTTATAATTTTAATTAACTTTAGTAATAACTATATTTATATGTGTATTACTTTAACTTTTAAAATGTATTCATATGATTAATTTTTTCATATTATGTGTATTTACTTATGAATACAACTGAATTTAAAGAAAAATGGGGGTAAAATTATTAACAAACGGTTAATTTCACTTTTATTTTTTAGTATGCTTGTTTTGCTAATGATGGGTGGTGTTTGTGCAAATGATATTGATGAATCAACTCTTGGAGATTCAAATTCCACTGATATTCAACAGGATGGTATGCCTCAAGAGGATTTGGCAAATTTAAATGTTGCCGTTAATTATCAATATTCTGAAGATAATGGAAAAATAAATCCGACTATTATGGTTAATAATAAACATATTGTCTCAAAAGAGTATAATAGTTCATCCAACTATTATAATGTTGTAATTAACTCTACAAATGCGGATAAACTTAATATTTCTATTTATGCACCTGGATACTTAACTCAATATAAAATTATCACTCCTGTAGGTAACTCTGTTTTACCTAATGTTACCTTTGATATGAAAGCCTCTGAAAGTTACAAATTAGGACATGAAGTAACTGTTCAGGCGGATAAATATCTTGATTTTGACAATGCGGATGATGTTTTGGCCATCACTACAGCAGGTGTTGCAAAATATAAAGGTAAAACTAGTGAAGATACAATGGAAGCAATTGTTAACTATGGCAAGGTATCTTATAGTAATATATTGATGTTACGTCAAAGTGCTGTTGATCCTATTGACTTTGCTTTTATTGTTAAAAAAGGAAATGAGTTAAAAGCTGTCGTTTTCCAAAACGGGTCTACAAAATATTCATATTTGGGCACTATTTCTGAGAACATGACTAAATCCCAATGGAATAAATATTACAAAGCGGTTGTAGGTGAAAATTCATGGGCTTTTGCAAGTTTGGCAAATGGTTGGTCTGCTGGTGTTTCTAGAGAGATTCTTCAAGAAGCTGCTTTCCATGGTCATATTTGTGAAGGTACTTTAGGCGGATACAGTATTATTCAAGCTTTATTGAAGTACTATCCTCCTGAACAAGAAACAAATCCTGGCGGTGTCGGCTCTCCTGCGGATATAACTGCATATAAAGTACTTGGCGTTCCTGGCGGATCAGATGATGATGCTGCATTATTCTTTTTAGATGATACAATTGGTAAAACTGGTTATACTGGTATGAACACTACTAATACTGGCGCTACTGAAAATATGATCGGTTTTATTAAATGGAATGCTAAATTAAAAACTGGTGATTTAATTATCATGTCCTTTAATTCTACTAAACTTAAAAAACTCTTTACTAAAGAAACTAAAATAAACCCTGATGGTGGAAGTTTAGAAGAATTGAAATATTGTTCCTGGTGGATTAAAAAAATTAACAGTAATCCTGAAAAATTAGTCGATTTCTTATATGAATTTACAGGTTTGACTGAAGAACATTATAATTACTTGATGGGAACTACTGCAAATGTAACCTATGATGGTGAACCTGCAGAATATGGTGTTGATGGTCATGGATTAGACTTAAAATATATTTTATCATTAAATCTCCCGTCAGCTACAAGGGCTACTGTTTCTGATGATGGTCATTCTAAATTAACTGATGCTGAAATTAAACAAATAGGTACCGATGCAGCTAATGAAGCTAAGAAAATATTTAAAGATGAATTGGGTATTGACATTGAAAGAGATGACGTTGATTTCCTTGCTTTAACTGATGCAGGATACGCTTTCTTAAATGGTCAAGATACTGTAATTGCACGTGATGGTATTTTTGAAGTATTTGGAGGAACCTTATACAGTCAAAACTTATTAAGTCTCCACCAAGCTGTATGGAAACCTTTATGGTTTGCGTTTGCAATCCGTTATCCTGATTCTGATTTAGTAAATATGATTTACTTAAGATATAATCCTGATACTAAAGATTTCTTCGTTGGAAATCTTGACGGTAAAAGGGTTGTCGATATTGGATTTGAAACATTAAACAATAGTGCTAAATTAAGGGCTATTGAAAAAACTTTTGTTCCTGATGGAAACTGGTTTAATGTGCAAACTATTATTAATGCATGGAATGAACATCCGTTATTTGACCAAATGGCAACTTTCTTGTACCATGCTCACGTATGTCCTGGTGTACAACCTGGATTTTTCATAACTGATTATATCCAGAATAATTATCCATTAAGTGAAAACGAGTCTTACACTTACATTGCATCTAACATTTATTGTAAAGATGATAGTCTAACTTATTTATTAGATTTGTCTCCTGGTTTAGGTAATTTCTTTGTACAAAAATTACCAAAAAATGAAACCGAAAACGGTTTATCACAAGGTGTTCTTATTGTATGGGATGACAATCTTAAAATAGGTAGGGCAATGATTGTAAATTTCCAAAATGGTAAAATTGACACCAGCAAATATGTAACTAGTGAAGCACAACGTGCTAATATGATTAAAGGATTTATTGACATGTATGGTAATAGACCTAATGATGACATTAAATCCAGACCGACTATTACAACTGTAAGTGAAAAATGGATTACTGAAGAACAATTTAACATGTTAAAACAAGGCGTAGGTGCGGGATTCAATTCTATTTCCTACTTGAAAAGTCTTGCTAATGTTACTAAAGAAGATTTATTAAAAGCTATGAATCAGAACTCTAATAATAGCAATTCAAATTCAAACACAAATTCTAATTCTAGCTCAAATAGTAATTCTAACAGTAATTCAAATGCACAAGTGCCTAATGTCAATCCTTCACAATCCAGTAGTGTTGGAACTTCAGGTTCTGTAATTTCCAGTCCATCTGCAAGTGTTTCTGCTCAAAATAATGAAGCTGATGATTCACAAAATGACCAAGGGGATGCAAAATCATATGAAATTTCCAAATCTCCAGCTGCTAAATCTGTTGATTCAAATAGTTTAATATATGCTTTAATTGGTGTATTGGCTATTGGAATATTATTAGGTGTAGGTTATATAAAACGTGATAAAAAATAGTTTTTAAAGTAATAACTCTCTGAGTTATTATTTTTTTATTTTTTTTAAGTTAAATTTAATTAAATGGGTTTCAGATTGTTTAATTAAATTTAATTTATAATGTGGTGATAAAATGAGGTATAAAAAATTAGCATTGTTTATTACAATTATTTTCATGATATCTTTTGCTGCATCTGCAGTAAGTGCTCATCCGGGGCACGGTTCTGAGTATGTGGAGGAAGTAACTTCTGAATCAGTTAGTTCTTCAGGCAGTTCCGGATCTTCTTCTGGAGGCTCCAGTTCTTCCAGTCATTCAGCTTCCAGCTCTTCAGGTAGTTCAAGTCATTCATCTAGTTCAGGACATTCTTCTGGAGGTTATAGTTCTTCAGGCAGTTCCGAATCTCATTATAGTGGTTCTAGTTCTTCTAAATCTTATGATTCAAATCAGAATAATCAAGTTCAATCTTCATCTTCAGCCTCTGCGGCAGATAATGGCTCTTCTGTTAAAGAAGTGAAAAATGAAAGTGAAAATTTAACTAATGATTCAAGTGATAATACCAAGAGCAATGAATTATTTACTGTAAATAATATTGCATTATTGATTATTGTCCTGTTCTGCGGATTTTTTATAACAGTTTTTGTATCTAAATTACTTAAAAAATAGTTTGGCGATATTATGGGGTTTAGTTTATTGTGGTCAGTTGGCCTTATTGTTTCGATAATAATTTTTGCTTTATTGATGGGGTTGGTTGTTAGTTCTAATATTAAGTCTAATGGAAATTTGGCTAAATTAACTATATGTTCATTTGTATCTACTTTGATTATTGTTTATCTCCTTGACTTATTTAAAGTCCAGTTAAATTCAATTATGGGCATTTATAACTATACTCTATTGTTTTTAATTGCATTTCTGCTAATGCTGGCAGGATATATAATTATCAAAGAAAAAAGTCATGAAAGAACATTTATGCAAGTTATTTTACTGTCTTATTTAAGTTTTATTCTGATGACTGTAATTTGTATTGGATCTAAAGAGTCTATTTTCGGATTAAATTCTCTGCAAGTTAGTTTATTAACATCAGTCTTGTTTAATCTTGTTATTCTTTGTGTGTTCTTTGGTTGTAAAAAATTAAAGTTAATTGATAATTCATATAAAAATTTTGGAAGTATGTATTTTATATTGGGAATTTATTGTTTGGTTGTTTCACTATTCCTTCCAAATATTATCTCTGTTAATATGGGGGATATGAGCACTATTAATATTGTTTCAATAGAATATACTGCTTTTACATTTGTTTTATTAATTGTAATTGCTGTTTTAGGTTTATTATATTATAAAAAAAATACGTTGTTAAAATGATTTCAAATTTATTAAAAATGTTATGTGGTGATTTATATGGTGGCTATTCCTGGAAGTGAGTTATTAACTGCTACTTTAAATGTGATTTCTCAAAGTTTGCAGATTCCAGTTATTATTTTCTTACTTATATTTGCAGTTTTTGCAGTTTTTGCTTTTGGAGGTCTTATTTCAGATTATAAAACTCGTATAAAATTAAATAGAAATTATAAGGAGGAATTGGTATTTTCTCTTGTCAATGCTCATACGATTGATGAACTTAAAGAAACTATTGGCGGTTCTGATATTTATGACTCTCAAAAAGATGTTTTATTAAAAATTGCTAATTCCCATTCATTGTCTAGTGAATCACGCGAATCATGGGCTTTAAATTTAATAGAGGAAGAAGAAGTGGAGATGGCGAAATCCCTTGAAAAAGTGGATATTGTTACCCGTATTGGTCCAACTCTCGGATTGATGGGTACATTGATACCAATGGGTCCTGGTCTTGCAGCTTTAGGTAACGGTGATGTTACAACATTGGCAGGAGCCATTATCGTTGCATTCGATACAACAGTTGTAGGTATCGGGTCTGGAGCTATCGCTTATGTCATTTCAAAAATTAGGCGCAGATGGTATGAAGAATATTCCTTTAATCTTCAATTATTCGTTAATGCAGTTTTAGAAAACTTAAAAGGTTAATGGGGCAGTATTATGATTCGTCGAAGAAAAGGAAAATTTATTAGTCAGGGCGAAGAAGACCCGATGACTGGAACATCAAATCTGGTTGATGCAATGCTGGTTATTTCTGTTGGACTGTTGATATTTCTGGTTATTTCATGGAACATACAAAATATAGTGTTCAATGAGAACATGGACGAAGAACAAAAACAGAAAGTGAAAAATGCAATACAGGAAATTTCACAAATCGATCAGGGAAGCGAATTAAATCAAACTCCTGATTTAAGCAAATCTTCGGGAAAAGGTTTTACTGAAATGGGTAAGGTTTATAAAGATTCGAACACGGGTAAATTAATCATGGTCGAAGGTTAGTTTCCGAAATTATTTTAATCAATTTTTATATATTATCTTTTATGAAAATCTTTGGTATTTGTGCCAGTCCCAGAAATAATACAACAGAATATGTCCTGTCAAAAGCATTGGATAAGCTTGATGGTGATAACTTTAAGACAAAAATGTTCACCTGCATGGGCAAAGATATTAAACCTTGCATGCACTGCGATTATTGCTTAGAAAATAAAAAGTGCATTATTGAGGATGATATGAAAGAAGTCTATGAAGGTTTGTTAAATGCTGACGGAATAATATTGGCCACTCCAGTTCAAAGCGGAGGAATTAGCAGCAACCTGTCTGCAATTATGGATAGGACCAGGGCATTAGAAGCTATTGACTATAATATATTAAGGGGAAAAATCGGAATGAGCATTGCTGTAGGCGGAGACCGCAGTGGTGGTCAGGATTTTGCCCATTTAAAAAATATTACTTATTTTATGATACACGGGATTATCCCGGTTAGTGGAGGGCCTTTCGGTTCTAATTTAGGCGCTTCGTTTTGGTCAAATGATTCTTTGGATGAAATTAAAGAGGATGAATATGGTATGAACTCTTTAAATAGGACTTTAGTGGAGTTTGAAAATTTTTTAAATAAGTATATTTAAATACTAAAATTAAGTTATATTATTAATAGCTAATTTTTAAGGTAATATTATGGCAAATAAGTTGGTAAGAGGCAGTTTAATAATTTTAATCGGTAATGTGATTTTCCGTATTGGAGGTTATATTTACCGTTTTTTAATGGCTATTTTACTTGGTCCTACTGCCTATGGTGTTTTAGGAATCACTTTGCCCTTTCAGGGAATTTTCCAGACTTTGTCTGCAGGAGGACTTCCTCCTGCGATTGCCAAGTATGTTGCTGAATATGAGGCGATTGATGAAGCCGACATGGCCCGTCAAACCATTTATACGGCCTTAAAGATAATGGTATTTTTAGGTTTGTTCTTCGGAGCTTTAATGATTTTTGTTGTAGCTCCTTATCTTGCTTATAATTATTTGGGAAAACCTGCTGCTTTAGTTCCTCTGCAGATTGTAGGACTTATCACTCCCTTCAGTGTTATTGTCGGCGCTTTTAGAGGAGCATTTCAGGGAGTCTATAAGATGGAGTATATTGTATATACTCGTGCTGTGGAACAACTTGGTATGATTTTATTTGCAACAGCATTTGTTTTAATAGGTCTGTCTACAATCGGTGCTTTATGGGGTACTGTTTTAGGATATTCCCTTTCTGTTGTCGCTGCGGTTTATATCTTCAGGCATCATATGGGAGATTTAATACCTAAACCTAGTGAGGATTTTGTTTTTACAAGACGTGATGAATTGAAACTTGCTTCAACATTGGTTAAATTTTCAATTCCGGTAATCATAACAGCTATTGCCGAAATGCTAATTTATAATATCTGTACAATTGTAATGGGTAAATTTTTAACCTTTGATGACATTGGATTTTTTGCAGCGGCAGATCCTATTGCAAGACTTCCTTTAATAATCTCTGTTTCTATTGCCACTACAATTCTGCCGGCTTCTTCAGAGGCATTCAAATTAAAAGATATTACCTTGCTTCAAAAATATGTTTCTGAGGCTTATAAATTCTCATTACTGTTTGTTGTTCCGATGTGTGTCGGTCTTGCACTGTTCTCAGAACCTACCTTAAGAGTTCTTTACTTTAAGAATCCGGCTTATGTTGCAGGTGCAATGGCTTTGGCTATTCTGTCTTTAGGAATGACTTTTTATTCAATATTTGCCATTTCAACCAGTATTATTCAGGGTATTGGAAATCCGAGAATTCCTATGTATATTCTGATTTGCGGAGCAGTTGTTACAGGTATTCTAAATTGGGTAATGGTTCCGACCCTTGGAATTGCAGGGGGTGCGCTAGCTACCAGTCTTGCCTGTTTTTTAATGATGGTTCCATGTGTTTACTTTGTATTCAGATTGACAAAAACCAAAGCCCCTACTGTTTCGGTAATTAAAATATTGATTGCTTCTTTAATTATGGGTGTTTTTGCATACTTTATTCCGAAAAATACTCTGTACTTGTTCCCTGGAATATTTGCATGTATTGTTGTTTACTTCTTCTCTTTGATTTTAGTTAAGTTTTTCCAAAAAGATGATATTGAAAGTTTAAGGAAGTTTTCATCTAAATTCGGTCCTTTGTCTAATATTATTAATAAAATGTTAAATCTTGTTGAAAGGATTGAATTCAGATAATAATTAAATCAAAATTATTTTATAATATAAGGCTATAAATATACAATTATATTTTGGGGGATTTTAATGGCTGATGTAAAAGCTGGTGTGGAATATAAAATTAATGTGGATGGTAATCTTTTTTTATTGGATTATAAAAAGTACCAATTATTGCAGTCTATCTTGGATACTGGTTCTTTAACAAGCGCTGCTAAGGAAATCAATGTTTCTTATAGGACCGCTTTAAACTACATTGAAAAGATGGAATCCACACTTAACGTAAAAATTGTTAATACAACTAAAGGCGGAAAAGGTGGAGGCGGAGGAACCTCACTTACCGATGACGGTTACTCTATCCTGAAGGAATGTAAAAAAATCAATGCGATAATGGAGCTTCACAAAGATGTAAATGAAATTGAGGCAGATATTGTTGGCATTGATGAGAGTAAAGGCATAATGACTATTAAAATGGGTCAATTTGAGATAAACGCTCCATTAAACAGGAACTATGATGTTGGAGATAGGATATTGGCTTTGATAAGCTATGACAATATCTTCCTAATGTTGGAGCCTTACACTTCAAGTATCCGTAATATTTTAAAAGGCAAAATTGTTGAAATGAAGCTTGAAAATGAAATAATCCGTGTTAAAATCGATGTTGGCGAAGTTATTTTATGTTCTGATATTACCGTTTCTGCTGAAAAGGAATTAAATTTTAACATAGGTAAGGAAGTCTATTTAGGATTTAAAGCAATGTCTGTCGCGACATTGAAATTATAATTATTTTGGGAGATCTTAAATGTTACAAATTTTGGTAGATGAAGAAAAATGTATTGCGTGTGGAAATTGTGCTGAAATTTGTCCTAAATCCGCTAAAATTTGGAAGATAGAGGACGTTGCACATATATTGGATTTAAGATATTGTCATGTTTGTACATTATGTGCAATGGAATGCCCTACACAATGTATTAAAATCATACGTAATGGTTAAAAGGTACGAATTATTGAAGCTAAAATGAATTATTCATGGGTTAGATTATGACTAGAAATGCAAATGTTTCAAGAAAAACATCTGAAACTGAAATTGCCGTTAAACTCAATCTTGACGGCACCGGAAAATATAATATTTCAACCGGCGTGAACTTCTTTAATCACATGCTTGAATCTTTTTCAAAACACAGCATGGTGGATTTGGATATCCAAGCCAGCGGAGATATTGAAATTGATGATCACCACACCATTGAAGATGTTGGAATATTGCTTGGTGATGCTTTTAGTGAAGCTATTGGGGATAAAAAAGGAATAAAAAGAATGGCGCATGCCATTGTGCCGATGGATGAATCAGTAGCCACAGTAGCAATAGATATTAGCGGACGCAGTTACTGTAATATGGATTTAAGTTTTAAAAATGAAAAAATCGGTGACATGACTTCCGATATTGTAATCCATTTCTTTGAATCATTTTCAAGTTCCGCTAAAGTGAATATATATGGTACTGTTGAGGGGGCAAATGACCATCACAAAGCCGAAGCCATTTTTAAAGCATTTGCAAAATCAGTTAAGGAAGCGATTAAAGTTGAACACAATCAGATTCCTTCTACAAAAGGAGTATTATAGCTAATAATTTAGCTATCTTTTTTTTATATTTTTAATATTGATTTTAAAAGTAGTCAGTGTTTAGATTATCAGGTAAAAGTTTTTAAAAAAAGAAAAAAAGAAAAGTAGTGAATACTACTTATTCTGGTTTTGAGATTAACTCTGTTTTACAACCGAGGTTTCCTTCTTTCATGTGAGGGGTTCTTAAAACAGTATCATTTGCTTTTTCGATTTCTCTTGCTTCTTGAGCTAATTTAGCAGCGCATGCAGCAATTTCGTGAGCAGCAGCTACTAATGGGATGAAGTTTTCGAAACCTTTGGTCATGAAACAACCTTTCATGTCTAAGTTAGCAACAGATCCAGCCATTTCATATGCAGCAATAGCTTTTGCTTTTGCATATGGGTTTTCAAATCCGCCAGCTTCTGCAGCTTTTTCAGCAGTAATTATGAGTTTAGGTAATTCGATTTCTCCAGCTTCAGCTTGTTCGATAACAGTGTCGAGAGTTTTTTGAACTAATCTTAATGCTCCAGTTTCAGCTAATACTTTTAAGATGTCTGCGTTGAAAATAGCCATTTCAGTTGGGTCTAACCATTCTCTTTTTGCACCAATCATTGGGTCGGACATTACAATGATGTATCCTAAGCCTTGTTCATCCATTTCATCTTTTTTACCTTTACCTGGTGCGTCACCAATGATAATAGCAGGAATGTCTTTTTCAGATAACATTTCTCTTGCTTTAGCAGGACCTGGTGCTCCTGGGTTTGGACTGATGAAAACTGCGAAATCAGGTTCAAATGCGTCTATTTTAGGTACGACGTCTTCTACTTGTTCTGGGTTCATTTTTGCTCCAGATCCAAATGTTCTTACATCAATATTTGGTCTGTCTGCTCTTTCATCTAACAATAGGTCAATTACTGGTGAAGTACCAATATTACCACTTTTAATAATAGCAATTTTAACTACCATAATATAGTCTCCTTTTTTGATATTACTAAATTTAGTTCAAAAACTATTTAAATTTTATTATTTGTTGTTTTTAATCATTATATTGGTTATTTTTTAAAATATCGTTCATTGTTCAATTTAAATGATAAAAATCTATATTATTATCTAAAATATTTTATTTTTTTTAAACAATAATAATGTTGCACAATAAAATTTCAGGTTAAAATGTAACCTTTCTAAAACGAGAAAAAGCAGACTGAAAGTAATGAATTTTATAAAATTAGAAGTAGTGGTTCCGACGAGATTCGAACTCGTGATCCCCTCCTTGTAAGGGAGGTATCATACCACTAGACCACGGAACCAACAAATATTATTATGAATTTACTATTATATATAGTTTACTGTTTTTTAAATTCAAACAAAGAAATTTTAATATATAATAAAAACATATCTATTTACATATAAAATAATGAAGTGATAAAATGGCATGGGATGATACTGCTAGTAAAATTTGGATAGATGGCAACATGGTTGATTGGAAAGATGCAAAAATTCATGTTCTTTCTCATGTGGTCCATTATGGTACAAGTGTTTTTGAAGGAATTCGCGCATATAAAAATGATAACGGCGTTGCAGTATTCAGATTAAAAGAACACGTTCAACGTTTATTTGATTCTGCAAAAGTTTATAAAATCGATATTCCATTTACAAAAGAGGAAATTGAAGAGGCGATTCTGGAAACTGTTCGTGTAAATGATTTGCAAGGATGCTACATCCGCCCTATTGTATTTAGGGGGTACGGACAGTTAGGTGTGGACCCTTCAGGATGCCCAGTTAATGTGGTTATTGCCGCTTGGGAATGGGGATCATACTTAGGTGAAGAAGGAATGGCAAACGGAGTGGATATTGGAATATCCTCATGGAGAAAACCTGCACCTGACACTTTACCGACACTTGCTAAATGTGGGGCAAACTATATGAACTCTCAATTGGCAAAACTTGAAGCTATTGACAACGGATATGATGAGGCAATCATGCTTGACTATCAGGGTCATGTATCTGAGGGCAGCGGAGAGAATATCTTCTTGATTGAAGGTGAAAAATTATATACTCCTGCCATGTCATCATCTAACCTCAAAGGTATTACAAGAGATTCCCTTATGACTATTGCACGTGACTTAGGTTATGAAGTCATTGAAGATGTCATTTCAAGAGAAAGATTGTATTTTGCTGATGAAGTATTTTTCACCGGAACTGCGGCTGAAGTAACTCCAATCCGTTCAATTGACCACAGAATCGTTGGCAGCGGCAAGAGGGGGCCGATTTCTGAAAAATTACAAAAAGCTTTCTTTGATGTTGTAGAAGCTAAAGCTGAAGATAAATACGGTTGGTTATCATATATTTAAGTGGTGAGTACAGTGGATATACTGCAGGCAATCATTATAGGTATTGTTCAGGGGCTGACGGAATTTTTACCGGTCAGCAGTTCAGCACATTTGATTTTTGCTCATAATGTGCTGGGTGTTGAAAGCTCTCTTGCCTTTGATGTTTTACTTCATTTGGGAACATTAATTGCGGTTTTATGGTTTTTCCGTTGGGATATAGCAAAAATGATTAAATCCTGGTGGTTAAGCATTGGTGATTTGTTGCAAGGCAGATTTATGAAAGGTTTTCGCGAAGACCCTTATAAAAGACTTGCATGGTATGTTATTCTGGCCACTATTCCTGTAGGAATTGTCGGAGTGTTATTTGATGATGCTGTAGAAGCATTATTTGCAGGAGCGCTTTATGTTCCCGCATTTTTCCTGTTTGTCACAGGTACTATTCTTTATTTATCTCAGAGGATGAATAGCGGAAAAATTGATATGAATAATCTCTCCAAAAAAGAAGCATTGGTAATGGGATTGGGTCAGGCATGTGCAATATTGCCTGGTCTTTCACGTTCCGGAACTACAATTGCTGCCGGTCTGACTATTGGTCTTGAAAAAGAATTTGCAGCTAAATTCAGTTTTATATTGTCTATTCCTGCAATATTGGGTGCTTTTGTTTTCCAGTTAAAAGATATTGGGTCTGCAATTGATGTTAATTTTTTACCTATATTTATAGGATTTATAGCTTCAGTAATTGCAGGTTATCTGGCTATTAAATGGATGTTGGATTTAATTAAAAACAGAAGCCTTGATATTTTTGCCTATTATTGTTGGGTAATGGGTATAATTGTATTTATGGGTTCTATAACTCATATATTTTAAAATTAAAAAAATATAGAGATTAACAATCTCTATTTACATACTTTTTCTATTTTTTCTCTTAATTTTTCAACAGAATTTCCCAAAGCAAGGGCTGCAAACATCATTCCTCCTGCACCGACTCCTTCTTTAACGAATCCTGTTAAATAATTTTTCAATCCCTCGTGTGATGATTCTTCGAAGTGAGGGTTCACCACATTTACGGTAATGTTGTCATCAATCTGCTCTAGAATGCCGAACAAGTCTGCTGTTTCGTCTGCTGCAACGTATATGGTAGTAGCTAAATTGATTCTTGAAAAATCAAAGTTAGGCTGAATTGATTTTATTGCAGCACAGGTAGCTGCCATTTGAGTTCCTCCTGCTAAAATAACTGGAACGTCAGAACCTAATACCATTCCTGCTATTGCTACAATGGTGGGGTCTCCTACAGCGCCAATGGCCTGAATTGCATCGGCTTTGCCAGGTTCTATTCCTGCATTTTCCAGTCCTTCATCAACAACTTTTGATTTTAAGTCATGAGGGTTATGAGGCATGCTTCCGCTAACTTTTTCATTGGCTTCATAACCTAAGGCTTTCAGGACTCCCAGTGCGGTTGTGGTTCCTGCAGCTATGCTTTCTCCTATAATGATAATTTCATGCCTTCTTGATAATTCCGCACCTAAGTCTTTTCCGTTTTCAAGAATCTCAAGTGGATTTAAAACTCCTTTTCCGGTTCTTATGTCTCTTCCGTATTCATTTCCAAGCTTATAATATTCCACATCAGGTTTAACTTTGGAACCTGCGTCAACAACAATGAAGGGGATGTTTGTAAGTTGGAGTGCTGCTTTTGTAAGCCTTGCAGGGGTTGGTGCTGCTGCACCGTCAACAACAGTTTCTGCAACTGTTTGAGTACAGTGGACTTCTCCCAAAACCATAAATTCAGCATCTGCAGCAGGTGTAAACACGGTTAAATCAGGTGTTGCTCCTGCTCCTGAAATATCCTGGATTTTTGAAGTTTCGGTTGTTCCAATTGTAAGTAAAAATACACTATCTTCGGATTTCTGTAATTTTTCCATTAAATCAGTTGATCCGTATGTTTCTATTCCATCAATCATCTTTTTCACCTAATTTTTTCAACTGTTCTATAATAATTTTATTCTGATTAATAATTTTTTTATTTTGGAGCATGATTTTCTTTAACATTTCTCTTTCCGGCAATTCATCATCATTGAGGAATTGCTTTCCGTCTCTTGCTCTCGGAGGTATTTTAATCTGTTCTTTTGGAGGGAGTGAAGTTTTTTCATCTGGCTTTGGAGGTATAACTCCTTTTGATGCACTGTCTTCATTGGAAATAAAATCCACATATCTGTGTGTTACCTTGTTTTTTCCTCTCTCATCAAGCAACTCCATTAATCTGTCATCTACTTCTTTAACACCATGGAGCTGTTCCTGTTCTACCTCGTGAAGTAATCGTTTTTGAATATTGTAAGCATTATAAATTGGAATTCCACGAGTTTCACATTCATTTTTGAACATATCGCTGATGTTAATATCTCCTGTTAATTTTTTAACTCTTTTTTCTTCCGGAGTATTATTGTTATAAAATCCCATATAATCAACTTATGTTTTTTAGATTTAAAAAATATTTTTATATTTATTAAAAGTAATATAGTAATTAATTAAATTTTTTCAAGTTGATTATTTTGATAAGTTTAGGAATTGAAGGAACTGCAGAAAAAACAGGTGTAGGTATTGTTGATAGTGACGGCAGCATATTGGCTATGGCTGGAAAACAGTTGTTTCCAGAAGAAGGGGGAATTCATCCAAGAATAGCTGCAGAACATCATGCCGAGTGGATTCCTAAATTAATTCCGATGGCTATTGAAGAGGCCGGACTTTCTTATGGGGATATTGATTTAATATCTTTTTCACAGGGACCGGGTTTAGGTCCTGCCTTAAGGATTGTTGCAACTTCAGCCCGTAGTTTATCATTATCACTTAAAAAACCAATCATCGGTGTGAATCATTGCATTGGTCATGTTGAAGTTGGAAAACTTGATACTGGTGCAGTTAATCCCGTTTCTCTTTATGTAAGTGGGGGCAATAGTCAGGTAATTGCTTATGAAAGTGGAAGATATAGAATTTTTGGCGAGACTTTGGACATAGCTATTGGCAACTGTCTTGATCATTTTGGCCGTGAAACTGGTTTGGGTCATCCCGGAGGGCCTGTTATTGAAAAACTGGCTAAACAGGGGTCATATGTTGATTTGCCATATGTCGTAAAGGGAATGGATTTTTCATTTTCAGGATTGTTGTCTGCAGCACTTAGAAAAGCGCAAAAAGGTGTTTCTATGGAGGATATTTGCTTCTCACTTCAGGAAACTGCTTTTTCAATGCTTGTTGAAGTTACAGAACGTGCCCTGTCCCACACTCAAAAAGATGAAGTGATGCTATGCGGAGGGGTTTCTGCTAATTCAAGATTAAGGGAAATGCTTAAAACGATGTCTGAAGAACATGGCGCTAAATTTTACATGCCTAAAATGAAACTATGCGGAGATAATGGCGTAATGATTGCATGGTTGGGAATTTTGATGTGTAAAGAGTTTGGGCCAATGGATTTGTCCCAGACAAATATTATGCAGAAATTCAGAACAGATGAGGTGGATATTCCCTGGATTGACAATACTAAATCCTATTTAAGGTTAAGCGATGATTTGATTGCAAAAGGTGCCGAGTCAAATATTGTTAAATCCAGTTATTTGGGTCATAAAGCTGTTTTAAAAGATAGAATTCCTAAAAATTATAGAATCAAGGAAATTGACGATAAGATTAGAAAAGCAAGAACAAAAGAAGAAGCCAAACTTTTATCTGATGCCAAACGTGCAGGTGTGAAAACTCCTGTGTTATTTGATATTAATTTAAGCGACAAATCAATTTTAATGGAAGAAATTGAAGGGGATATCGTTAAAGACATTATGGATGAGGATTTGGCGTTCAGAATCGGTTCTGAAATTTCAAAGCTTCACTCTGCAGATATTATTCATGGGGACATTACAACATCCAATATAATGCTTCAGGATAATAAGTTAGTTTTCATTGATTTTGGTCTTGGCAGATATTCTCCATTAGATGAGGATAAGGCTGTGGATTTGCTTGTTTTAAAGAAATCACTTCAAAGCATTGACTATAATTTGGCAATGAAATACTTTGACTGCGTATTGAAAGGATATGGAAATGAAAGTATGTCTAATAAAATATCCGATATTGAATCCCGTGGAAGATATACTCACTAATTTTGGATTAACTATATAAAAAAATGAAATCATATTTAAGAATATGATAACATTTATAACTGGTAACGAACATAAAGTTAAAGAAGCAGAGAATATTTTCAAAGATTATGACATTAACTTGGAGCATATTGATTTAGGCTATGAAGAGCCTCAGGGAACTCTTGAGGAAGTGGCTATATCAGGCGCAAAATATGCTTGTCGTAAACTTGACAAACCTGTGATTGTTGAAGATGCTGGTTTATTCATTAAAGCTTTAAATGATTTTCCCGGAACTTATTCGCACTATGTTCAGGATACAATAGGTAATCAGGGAATTTTAAAGTTATTATCAGATGCTGATGACCGTTATGCCGAATTCAGGTCAGTTATTGGGTACTGTGCCCCCAATTCTGAGCCCAAGATCTTTTTAGGCAAGGTGTCAGGTGAAATCGCAGTTGAAGAAAAAGGAAATTTGGGATTCGCTTTTGATCCGATTTTTTACGTTCCTAGTCTGGATAAGACATTTGGAGAACTTACAACTGATGAAAAAAACCAATTTTCACATAGAAAAAATTCTTTAGAAAAATTTATTAAATGGTATTCCAGTAAAGAATAGCTTTGATTTTCTAAAAATTTTAATATTTTATATTTATTGGGCTTATCTAAAAAAATAATAAGAGGTTATATTATGGCAAGACCAGAATGGGTAACTTATAGTGATGAAGAAATTGAAGAGATGATTTTAAAATTTAACAAAGAAGGTAAAAGTACTTCTGAAATAGGTATTGTATTAAGAGACCAATACGGAATTCCTTCTGTAAAAGATGTAACTGGTGAGAGAATCACTCAAATCTTAAAAAGAAACGGTCAAGGTGGAGAATACCCTGAAGATTTATTAAATTTAATTAAAAGAGCAGTTAACATTAGAGACCATTTAGAAGAAAATCCTAAAGATTTACACTCTAAAAGAGGTTTAACTATCATTGAATCCAGAATCAGAAGATTGGCTTCTTACTATGTAAATGATGGTGTATTACCTGAAGGATGGAGATATAATCCAAAAGAAGCAGCACTCCTTGTTAAATAGAGCTAGTGAAGCTAGTGATATGCTTAAGGAGCATATCGAAAAAAACGATGTTATCAGAATTATTTCTCATAACGATGCTGATGGAATATCCTCAGCAGCAGTCATAGCCAATGCTTTAGCTGAAGAGGATGTTCAGTTCCACACTACAATTATTCCGCGTCTTAAGCAGGATATTGTAAATCAGCTAAGGCATGAAAAATATGATCTATTCATATTTTCAGACATGGGAAGTCAGTTTATTAAGGAATTTAATTCATTTAAACATGATGTTATTGTTGCAGACCACCATCAAATTAATGATACCGAAGCAGAAAGTAATGTTGTTCATATAAACCCTCATCTGTTTGGAATTGATGGCAGTAAGGATTTATGCGGAGCAGGCTCAAGTTATTTGGCTGTTCGCGATCTTGATAAAAAACATTTGGCATATTTTGCTTTAATCGGTGCATTTGGTGATATGCAATATCATGGTGAATTCAGTGGTGTAAATAAGCTTATTGTTGATGATGCTCTTGAAAGCGGAACTATGGAAATTCATGAAGGATTAAAAATAGTTTCTAAAGCATCTGAACCGATTTTCAAATCTTTAACCTACACTTTTTCACCGCCTCTTCCTAAAATCAGCGGGGATTTGGAAGGAGCTCGGGAATTTTTAGAACGCATGAACTTATCTTACGGAATCAAGTTCACCGATATGGAAGATGAAGAAAAGGATCTATTAAAAGATGCTCTTGTATCCATCAATCCTAATATATTGGGGGACTGTTATACAATTCCAAAGGAAGTGCCTCTATTGCGTGATCTTGAAGAGTATTCCTATATTCTCGATGCTTGCGGCAAAAATAAAAAACAGGGTTTAGGTTTAAGCATTGCACTTGGTGAACGTAATCAGGCTCTTGATACTGCTGTAAAACTGCAACGCCAATATCGTGACCAGATTGTTAAAGGTTTGGAATGGGTTAAAAAGCAAGGTGCAGAACAACTCAACAGCATTCAATTTTTATACTCTGAAGATAAGGTATTAAAATCTGTAATGGGCACTATTGCAAGTATTGGTTTGTCAGTTGAACTATTGGATGATTCAAAACCGGTCATAGGCCTTTCAAGACTTCATAATGATATTAAAATCTCAGGCAGAACCACTCGTGAAATGGTTGAAAGAGGAGTTGATTTAGGTAAGGCATTGCAGGACTCTTCAAATAACTTCGGGGGCTCTGGCGGGGGTCATGATATCGCTGCAGGTGCTATGATTCCTTATAAGGATAAAGACAATTTCCTGCACTTAGTTGATGAAATGGTTGAATATCAATTAACTAATGATTAATATGTTTTTAACAAAAAAAGAAGAACAGATGTGTGATGGGGAGTTTGGAGAAACTATTAGAAAAAGCATGGATATCTTAGTTGCTTTGGGAGATATTTATGGCGCTTCAAAATTGGTTGACATAACTTCTGCACAGGTATCTGGCGTCTCATATAAAACTATTGGAGATGCCGGTTTAGAATATCTTGAAGATTTGGCTCGTGATGGTTCAGGAAAAGCCACTATTAACGCTTCTTTAAACCCTCCGGGTACTGATTTAGATAATTGGAAAGAGTTAGGTTTTCCGGAAGAATTTGCTGTTAAGCAAAATAAAATCGTAGATGCTTATGCAAATCTTGGAATTTATAAGACATGTACCTGTACTCCTTATTTGGTAGGTAACGTTCCAAGATTTAGAGACCATGTTTCCTGGTCTGAATCATCTGCTGTGGCATTTGTTAATTCTGTCATCGGCGCTAGAACTAATCGTGAAGGTGGTCCTGCAGCATTGGCAGCAGCCATTGTTGGCAAAACTCCATTATATGGTTTCCACTTAGATAAAAATAGAAAAGCTAATTTAATTGTCGATGTTAATTGCAAACTCAGCGGAGCTGATTTCGGGGCGTTAGGTTACATTATTGGTAAGTTTGTTGGTGGAGGCGTTCCGTACTTTAAATTACAGAATACTCCTGACAATAATGATTTAAAAACTTTAGGTGCGGCACTTGCATCTTCAGGTTCAGTTGCACTTTACCATGTGGAAAATGTAACTCCTGAATATAATGTTTCAGGTAAAGATGATGTTGAAGATATAATGCCGATTTCTCAAAAAGAGATTAATGAAACTCGTCAAAAGTTATCAACTACTGATAAGGAACCTGATTTGATTTGTTTGGGTTGTCCTCATGCATCACTTGATGAAATTAAACAGGTGGCTAACATCGTCAAAGGAAAAACCATTAAAAATAAATTATGGATTTGCACATCAGTTAGCGTAAAAGCAACAGCTGACAGAATGGGTTATACCGGGATTATTGAAAATTCTGGTGGAAACATTGTATGCGACACTTGTATGGTTGTTGCTCCTATTGAGGAAATGGGCTTTGAAGTAATCGGTGTAAATTCAGCAAAAGCGGCAAACTATGTTCCATCAATGTGCGGACTTGATGTTGTTTATAATGATGTGGAAAATTTAATTCATTTCGAATAAAATTTCCTAAAATTCTTTTTTTTAAAAATATTTATTAAATGTTTAAATTTAATAAACTTCAAATATTAAACTAATAAAAATTGTGAGGAAGACTTTTTATGAATTATTTAGTTGTTGGCGCGGGAAATGCTAGCAGGCCCGTTGCAAGATTATTGAATTATTTAGGCCATGATGTTGTAGTAACAGATTTAAAAGACATTTCTGAATTTAAAATTGAATTTCAACGAAGTTTAATTGAGATGGAAAAAGAAGGAGTTACTTTAGACATGCCTAATAAAGATCCTTCAACAGATGGCTTTGATGCGGTTTATATGCCTCCTACTTTGCCGGATTCCGCTCCGATAGCTCAAAAGATTCAGAAATCCAACTTAAAGATTCTAACCAATGAGGATTTCTCCAAAATAGTAAATGACCTGATTCCAGTTGACATTATTGGTATTACTGGAACCATGGGAAAAACCACAACAACATTTATTACAACCAGCTTATTTAAACAGGCAGGATATAAAGTATGGTCCTGTTCGTCTCTTGTAAACAATTTAGTTTCAGAAGCCATTATTGATGGTATTGTTAAAGGCAAATCCGAAGAATGTGATATAGCCATTTTTGAACTTCCTCATGGAACTATTGGTCTTTTGGATAGGCTGGATATTAAAATAGGTCTTTTAACTAATATTGCAGAAGACCATTTATCCGAGTTTGGGGGATCTCTTGAAAAATACCAGCAACGTAAATTGGTGCTTGAAGCTATGAGTGAAACTTTCATTTCAAATAACTCTTGCAGAGATATTATTGAAAAAGTCCGTAGCGACGCAATATTCTATGCCCTCGGAGAAGATGTCGATTTTAAAGGTAGCGTTGGGGACAAATCACTGACTATTGAATATGGGGAAAATGAATTTACAACACCATTTTCCATGATGAGCTATTTTTTTGAAAACTCTGTTGCGGCATCTGCTGTTGCATTAACTTATGGCATTGGTAAAGAAGATATAATTGATGCTTTAACTGAATTTAAAGGATTGCCGGCACACATGGAAGATGTTGGGGATTATAACGGCAGGAAAGTTATTCTTGATTCCGCATTTCTATATGATGGAATGAAAATAACTCTGGATTACTTTAAAGATGAAAGTGTCGTATTATTCCTTGATCATTTTGATACATTGTCTGTAAGGGATAAAGAAGAGGTAGGTCAGCTAATCAGCGGTTATGATATTAAAGTTGTTATAGCTAGCGGATTTAACGAAGTTACACAATGTGTTGAACTGGATGCTGCACAAAAGATTTTAGATGCTGTATCAAACCCTAATATTGAAAAAGTGGCTGTTGAGAATATAGAAAAGGCTGCCGAACTGACTTTTAAATATTCCGAACCTGGAGACATCATTTTACATATGGGGCCGCTTATTGCGTATGACAGGCTGACAACTGTTGATAAAATTATTAAAGGACTTGAAAAAGGAAGTAAAAAATATGAATAAAAATAAAACCTTTGGCGTTATTGGTGTTTGCGGTGCAAACGGAAATTTAATAGCCAGAATCCTTAAACAAAGAGGATATGATGTTATTGGAACTGATTTGTCATTTAAAAAGGATTGTCGTTTTGCCAAATCATTAGAAGGTTATGATATTGAAGTATTTTATGGAAAAGCTCCTGAGGCCTTTTTCAAAAAAGCGGATTATATAATTCCTCCTGCAAGTTTGTCAAAAGATGATGATTTATTTAAAAAAGTAGACAAGCCAATTGTTGAATTGTTTGATGTTATTGACATGATTAAATCTGAAAAACCAGTATTCGGAATAACAGGCACTAACGGTAAAACAACATCAACCACATTGCTTAAAAAAATTGCTTACGATAATGGAATTAAACCATGCGAGCATGATTTAGATGGTATGCAGGGAAATGCGGAGTTTATACCTATTTTACAATCCCGACTTGATGGGGATGTTGGAATTCTTGAAGTCGGAACATTTGGTGTTTCTGGCACTGTTGGAAGAATAGTTAAAGATACTTCAATGTCTTCAGGATTAATTACCAATATCACTCCGGACCATTTAAAAGACCTTGGAAGTTTTATGGATTATGCTAATGTTAAAGGAGAGTTTATTTCAGAATTGGGCCTTGGTCAGTTAATTGTAAATGGGCAGGATCCAACAATAATGGGACTTTTAAGAGAACTTGATTTTAAAGGAGAAGTAATTACCTTTGGTGTTGATGAACTTCCGGAATCCATCGGCATGAAAGAATGCGTATGCGGGGAAGAGATTGCAGTTAAAGAAATAATTTCAGGTTGTGGTTATTATTTCTGCAAATGCGGGCTGACAACTCCTCAAGTGGATTATATTGCAACCAATATCGATTTAAAAAATAGAACTTTTGATTTGCACACTCCAAATGAAAAATTAACAGTTAAAATGGGTATTGATGGACTTCACAATGTATACAATTTAACTGGAGTCATTATTGCAGCTCATAAATTCTTGGACTTGCCTTATGATAAAATTTTACCTTCAATTGCTAGTTTTGATGGTGTTAGTGGAAGGATGGAAGAAGTAGGCAAGGTTAATGGTAAAGATATTTATGTTGATTACGCTCATAATCCTGCAGGTGTGGAAACTGTTTTAAAGGAATTTAAAAAGTTATTCGGTGATTTTACTACTGTTATTACAGTATCATCTGAATCTGGTTATGAAGGGGATATTGATATATTCAATAGTGTTTTAAAATTCTCAAAATTCATTGTTCCGGCTTCTGTAGCATCTCAAAAAATAGCCGTTGAGAAACTAAAAGCAAATTCTAAATTAAACGATAGAATCTTTTTAAATCATGTTGATAATTTTAAAAAAACCGGAACTCTTGGAGCTTCACAAGAAGAAGTAAGAGACGGTTTAAAGAAAGCTTTAAATTTAGATTGTGAAATGGTAATTGCTATTGGCGAAGCCGCCACAAAATTTAAAGATGTAGTTTCAGATTTATAATATCTTTATTATTTTTATTTTTTTTACTTTTCAAATGCTCTTACTAAATATTTTATAATATTAAAAAAGATAAAAATATGATAATAACTTAAGGGTTAGGTATGAATTCTTAAAATTATCAATTATATGGGTTTTATTATGGGCAGTTATATTAATCATCCTTTATTGAAAAAAGACACAATCGAATCAAGATTATACCAACAGATTCTTGCCGGTGATGTCTTAAAAAAAGGTAATACTATGGTTGTTGCACCTACTGCATTAGGTAAAACTATCGTTGCAGTTTTGGTATCGGCAGACAGATTGCAAAAAGTCAAAAATTCTAAAATATTGGTTCTGGCTCCATCTAAACCTTTGGCAATACAGCATGAGGCAAGTTTTAAAGATTTTTTTACTCTTCCATGCACTTCATTAACAGGAGCCATTAAACCTGAAGAAAGAGTTAAAAGATGGGAAGAATCAAGAATAATCTGTGCAACGCCGCAAACTGTCGAATCTGACTTATTAAATGGTCGGTATGATTTAAGTGATGTGTCATTAGTCGTTTTTGATGAATGTCATCATGCTGTCGGATCTTATTCTTATGTTTATCTTGCTTCCCGTTATATACGGGAATCTAAATTTAATTTGATTTTGGGTCTTACCGCTTCGCCGGGTTCTGATAAACTTAAAATTAAGGAAATCTGTGAAAATTTATACATTCAGAATATTGTTGTTAAAACAGAAGACGATTCTGATGTAAAACCTTACTTTAATCCTGTTGAAATCGAATGGGTTAGGGTAAAAATGAGCAGTGAACTTGAAAAAATTAAAAAACACATTGACAAGGCTTTAAAAGTCAGACTTAAAGCTTTAAAGAATATGGATATTATCAGAACCGTATCTGTTGGTAAAGTGGATGTCTTAAATGCAAGAAATAATGTTCAAGGTGAAATTGCAAGATCAACTAATCCTGATAAAGACCTGTTCCAGGCTATTTCAATATTAAGTGCTGTTATTAATATCCAGCACTCTCAAGAGTTAATTGAAACTCAGGGCGTTCAAACTTTCAATAAATATGTTGCAAGACTTCGTAAAAAGAAAACTAAAGCTGCTAAATCCTTGATGTGGGATGACAATTTTGGCCGGGCAGCTAAAATGGCGAGAGACGCTGAAAAACATGGATGGGAACATCCTAAATTAAAAGAAATTACAAATATTATCAAAAAAGAATTAGGCGAAGAAAGCGGTCAGGTTAAACTTAAAACATCTCGTTTTGATGATAAGAGCGATGAAAATGCATCTAAAATCATTGTATTTACACAATACCGAGATACTTTAGAAATGATTCATAAAAAGCTTGAAAGTGAAGGAATCAAGTCAGCTAAATTTTTTGGTCAGGCATCAAAGGATGGTGAAAAAGGCCTGACTCAAAAACAACAAAAGGCCATTATCAAATCCTTTAAAATTGGAGAGTATGATGTTTTGCTCTCAACTAGTGTGGCTGAGGAGGGTATTGATATTCCTGCTGTTGATTTGGTTATATTGTATGAGCCTGTTCCGTCTGAAGTGCGTATGATTCAGCGTCGTGGAAGGACCGGCCGTAAAAGAACAGGCCGTGTGAAAGTATTAATTACAAATGGAACAAAGGATGAAGCTTATTACTGGTCCAGCATCAATAAAGAAAGTCGCATGAGAAACCAGCTCATTGATAAGGATGTGCTTGATGAGTTAAATGCTTCTGCTGTTGAGCGCATGGAAAATGAAAGGCATGTTAAAGTAATTGAAAGGCCTAAAAAAGAAAACAATTTTCCTGTTGTTTATGCAGATTCACGTGAAGGAAATTCTAAGGTAATCAGACATCTGACTGAAATGGAAATTGATGTTAAGGTTCATTCAATGGCTGTTGCGGATTATCAGGTAAGTGATGAAGTGGCTATCGAGAGGAAAACCACTAAAGATTTCGTAGATTCAATTATTGATAAAAGACTCTTTAAACAGGCCAGTGAGCTATCTGAGGAATTCAAACGTCCTTTGCTGATTCTCGAAGGAGATGGTCTGTATAATGGTATGGTCAATCCTAATGCAATTCGAGGTTCACTTGCTTCAATTGCAATTGATTTTGGTATTAGCATTATTCCAACAAGAAACGCTCAAGATACGGCGGCTATGATTAAAAGAATTGCTGTTCGTGAACAAGGTGGTGAAAGAGCACCGATTCAACTTAGAACAGATAAAAAACCTCTCAGTCTTTTAGAACAACAGCTATTCATTGTTGAATCCCTGCCGAATATTGGACCGGTCAATGCTAAAAATTTACTGTCTCACTTCGGAACTGTGGGAAATATAATTAATGCAAGTGAAAGCGAGCTTCAGGAAGTTGAAGGCATTGGTAAAAAAACAGCCAATGATATAAGAAAGGTCATTGATTCAAAATATTTATATTTCCAAAAAGAAATTAGTGAAAAAAGACTTCTCTAGAAGTTATTTTTCATGTATTGATAACTTTTTTTGATGGAATCATAGTCATTTACTTCAATGATATAGATGCCATCATAATTATTTTTCTCTAAAGTATTTACTATATGTTTTAAATCAATAGAGCCTTCACCTAAAGCAAGGTGTGAGTCGTCATCACCAAAATTATCATGGATATGTACGTGTTTAATTGAATCAAAATACATTTCATTTGCAGGATATCCTGCATGTTGGCTGTGACCAATATCCAGTGTCATGTGAAGATTATTATTTTTTAAAAAATCATGGAGTTCCTCCATATTTGAATAAATCATAGTATCAAATATGGGCATATTTTCAAAAGTTGTTAGCACTCCCAAATTCTCTCCGTATTTTCCAATTTCCACCATCGATTCATTGGAAACATTAATGACCTCATTTTTAAAGTATTTGTCGGCTAAAAAGGAGGTTGTTCCCGGATGAACCACAACTGCCTTTCCATCAATTTTATTTGCCAGATCAATCGATGATTTAATTTGTCTGACTGCATTTTTTCTAGTTTGACTTTGAAGACTTGCAATATTAACATCTAAAAATGGAGAATGAATGGAATATTTTAATTTGAAACTGTCTAATAAGTCAATATCAATATTTTCAAAAGGATACTGGTGTACTAGTTCAGCATAATCCATGCCTAAACTTTCAATAAATTCCAAAGTGTTTTCCAAATCATCTTCAATTCCTGCTAGTGTGGATGCCCCAATTTTCATAAATATCACATTTTCCTAATAGCCATTATTTCCAATCCCATTTCAATAGCTTCGATAATAAAATCGGACAGTTCAATTCCTCTTTTGATTTTTATTTCTCCTTTTTTAGAGGTTGTTGCGGTAAGTAAATATTCATCACCTATTAAAATATCAAAATTTTTTCTTCCATTGTCTCTGCCCAGATTTAAAATCAGCTGTTTATTGGTATGGATGATGTCCACTTCAATTGGGGATTTGTTAACAGGTTTGCTTTCAATCACCTCAACTCCAAGTCCTATTCCAATTGACTCTTCAATCTCGGCAATTCTCTTACCATTTTTGCCGATAATTTTTGGAATAAATTCTTCAGGGATATAGATATTCGCTCTTTCAGGAGATATTACTTCAACATCGACTTTGGCTTTTTTAGGAAGAATCTTCTTAATTTTTCTTAAGATTTCTTTTTCAGCAATTTTGTCAACAGATGATTTTTGTGTTTCATTATCACATGAGCCGTTGACTAGATTCATGTCCATAACAATGGTTTGCTCACCATATGTGTAAATTTCATTTTTAAGCTCGCCGGTTTCAAAATCTCTAACTTCAATAACCGGTCTTGCAAGGTCAGCTTCTTTCATTCCGGTTGGAACTTTAACAGTCATTTTTGTTTCATAAACACTTGTAACTCTGCCATCTTCAATATAAATACTTGTATCAACGATTGAAGGTATTACTCCAAGTTCCACTCTTGAAGCTATTCTTTGAATTGCATCAATCGGACGAGTTGCATGTACAACTCCAATCATTCCCACACCTGCTAATCTCATATCCGCAAAGATGCTGAAGTCACTGTTTTTCCTAAGTTCATCATAAATTGTGTAGTCCGGCCTTACAAGCAACAGAACATCTGCAGTATTTTCCATACTTCCTTCTAATGGAGAATATTGTGTAATTTCATCTGGAAGTTGCAAATCTCTTGGGGATTCCATTGTTTTTACGACTTTATTTAATTTTGAGGAATAATATTTTGCAATGGCCTGCACAAAAGTGGATTTGCCCGCTCCTGGTGAACCGGAGATTAATATTCCCTCGGCACTGGTCCTGATTCTGTTTAATAACTTTTCAGATAAATTGTATTCATTTAAACTAATATTGGCTACAGGACGTACTGCTGTGATTTCCAAAGCTTCTGAAAATGGAGGATAAGCTATTGAAATCCGATACTCTCTTGATTGAACAACAAAAGAACCTTCTTTATCACTTTCCAAATAGGTTTTCGGATCATTTTTTGTTTTATCCAGAATTTCCTCCACAATCTTGTTGAGTTCTCTGTATGAATAAGGTTTTTCACTTAATATCTCAAAATCCACATGGCCGGGTGTTCCTTTTTTAGCCATTGGAACAACATTTTCCTTTAAATGTATGGACATGGTATATTCATCAAAGTATTTTTCGATTGAAAGTGGTTTCTCTTTATATTCCTGTTTGAAATAATAAACTGGAATTCCCTGAGCTTTGGCAGTTTCAGCCTGTATTTTATCGTTTGTAAGAAGAGTTCCCATCTCGCTTCTTGCCAAATCCCGTATGATGCTATCGATTTCCCCACTTTTGGCATATTTGATATCATAATTTGTTGGTCTTTTTCCTTTAAAACTAACGGACAATTCTCCTTCATATTGAAGGTTCTGTAATTTCTGTAATTCTTTTAGACCTTTCTTGCCTTCAGATCTATTGGTATTTGCTTGGTGTTCAAGTTCGCAGACAACTGCTTCCGGCACTATAATTTCGGGATAATCCAAGTCTTCTTTTTCAAGTATTTCACTTACTGCACCTATAATGACGGCACTTGTGTCGGGTATTATGCATTTCATTTTAATACACGTCTTCTGGGTTTACAAGTCTTTCTAAAATAACTTCTAAATCTTTATCCTTTAAATTCTCAATATCAACTTCGTTGTCAGTGTTTATCTTCCTGTAAAAGCATGACAGGTATCCTTCATGGCAGGCTGCACCTTCCTGATTTATTTTTAAAACAATTGCATCCATATCACAGTCAACAAGGATTTCTTTTACTTCCTGAAAATGGCCTGAACTTTCTCCTTTAAGCCAAATTTTGTTTCTGGAAGTGCTCCAATAGTGGGCTTTGCCTGTTTCAATGGTTTTAATTAAGGATTCTTTGTTCATATTTGCTAACATTAATATTTGATTTGTTTTAAAATCTTGTGCAATGGCAGTAATTACTTTAACACCATTGATTTCATGCCTGAAGTTGATTTCCATATTCATTCCTCTTTTAGATAATCAATAAGGTTATCAATATCAACTAAGCTTTGCTCGCCGCTTATCATGTTTTTAACAGTAACTTTGCCTTCGGCCAGGTCATTGGCTCCGATGATGATTATCTTTTCAACTTTTATCTTATCGGCATAATTCATTAACTTCCTGAACTTTTTACCATTTAAATCAACATCGGTTTTAAAACCGTTTTTTCTTAAAAGTTGTGTTATTTCAAATGCTTTTGGTCTGACTTCACTTGAAATAGGAGCTACATAAACATCTAAGTGTGAAGGCAATTCTTCTTTATCTGACAGTTCTTCAATTGCATTCATCAACCTATCAAAACCTAATGCAAAACCAGTGGATTCCACTTCCTGGCCTCCGAAGAGCTTAACTAAACTGTATGACCCTCCGCCGCAAATCTGTTTTTGGGCACCTAGTTCAGGAACATAAATTTCAAATACGATTCCGGTATAATAGTCAAGCCCCCTTGCAACACCTAAATTCAGTGTATAATTTTCAACTTTAAAAGCTTCTAATAATGCAATCAATTCTTTTAATTCATCTAATGATTCTTTCGGCTCTTCATAAGGCGCTATTAATTCTTCAACATCTGGGATGATAGATGCATCTCCGACCAAATCAATTAATTTTAACAATATCTGGTTTAATTCATCATTGTTAATTACCGGATTTTCTCCACTTAAAGCTTCAACAAGCAAATCTTTATCGCCTTTGTCAATGACAATCATAATTTCACTTTGGCTTTCAACGGAAATGTCAAAGTGCTTAAATAATCCTCTAATGATTCCTAAATGGTTAATATTAACATCTGCAGTAGTGATTCCCAATGATTTAATTGCATCAGTACAAAGTGCAATGACTTCCGCTTCACCTTGAGGGGTTTTAGCACCGATTAATTCACAACCGAATTGCCAAAACTGTCTGAATCTGCCTTTTTGAGGCCTTTCATATCTAAAGCAACTTCCATAGTAATAAAGCTTGATTGGTTTTGTTGCGGTTTTTTCAAGTTCGTTTAAGTATAATCTTGCAACGGGAGCTGTTATTTCCGGCCGCAGAGTTAATTCTCTATCGGATTTGTCCTTAAAATTGTATAATTGGTTTACAATTTCATCTCCGGATTTGGTTGTAAATAATTTTAATTCTTCAAATAATGGTGTTTTAATCTCCTGATAACCGTAATTTTCAAATACTTCTCTTAAGGTACTTTCTGCCTGTTTTCTTTCTCTCATTTCTTCAAATAAAAAATCTCTTGTACCTCGTGGTCTTGTAAATTCCATTTTTACTCTCCTCATAAATAATATAGTATAAGTTAAGTATGTATATACAAATTTATATAATCTTTGTTAATCTAATTAGATATTATGAAAATTAAAGGTAGTACAAATATTGTCGGGTTAATCGGTCATCCGGTTGAGCATAGCTTCTCACCGCCTATGCATAATGCAGCATTTAAAAAACTGGCAATGGATTATGCTTATGTTGCCTTTGATGTTGATCCTGATAATTTAAAATCAGCAATTATAGGGGCTAAATCATTAAATATTAAAGGATTTAATGTTACAATTCCTCATAAAATCGAAGTATTGGAATTTTTAGATGAAATTGATGAAGTGGCTAATTTAATAGGCGCCGTAAATACAATTGATTTTAAAAACTTAAAAGGGTATAATACTGATGGAATAGGTGCTGTAAAGGCAATTGAAGAAATAACTTCTATTAAAAATAAAAATATTGTAATTGCCGGTGCGGGAGGTGCATCAAGAGCCATTTCATTTTATATGGCAAAATTCGGTGCTGAAGCTATTAGTATATTAAACAGAAATGTTGATAATGCCGAAAAGTTAGCAGGGGATGTTCTTGAATCCGGATTAATTGGCAATGTTAAATCTGATTCTATTTTAGATATTGACGACTATCTTGACAGTGCAGATATTTTAATTGATACAACACCTGTTGGAATGCATCCAAATATTAACGATAATCCAATAGCCAGTGGAGAAAACATGCATGAAGATTTGGTTGTATTTGATGCAGTTTATAATCCTAATGAAACTGTTTTAATAAAAGAAGCTATTAAAGCAAATGCAAAACCAGTTTACGGAATTAAAATGTTGCTTTATCAGGGAGCTGAAAGCTTTAAAATCTGGACCGGCAGAGACGCACCTGTTGAAGTGATGGAAAAAGCACTAAAACAAACACTTAATTTAAAGTGATAATATGGATTTGATGTTTGATATTTCAGGAATGGATAATGAAAAAGAAGAATTTTCAACTTCCAAGAAAGACGTGTTGAAATTTCTAAAAATAATTGGAGTAGATACCCGTTTTATTTCATATACTTCCGATAAAATTTACATTAACAATTTAAGATTTTCTAAGTTTTCAAGAAAAAGACAGGCTACCTTTAATAAACAATATCCTGAAATGGAAGTTGTGAGAAGCTCCCTATTTCAAAAAATTTGCTCAAGATCGTCAAAACACCTGGCATTGGAAATCAGTCCGAATTCCACTATTTTAATGCCAAAGGATAATTTCATTGTAGAACTGATTATGGAGCCATATACTCGTAAATATGGTGCTAAATTGGTTTATGGAGGGGATCATGATTTAGTTGCCAATCCTCTGATTTTGGATGATCAGGTAAATGATATTTTTGAAGGCATTTTTGAAGGTGAAGGTTTAAATTTCAATAAAAGTTCCGATGAAATTTATCCTCTAATTAATGTGCCTTTAAAATGGATTAATTCATTTCTAGAAAATGATGGCAGGGATTTAATTGAAAATAAAAACAAAAATGAGTTGGCAATTTCCTTTAGTGAATTTTTAGAAGATGTGGCTCCTCAATATAGGGAAAATGTTGTAAAAGCTGCAGAATTTATCGAAGAAAAATTGAAAACTCAATAATTCTTCTTATCTTTAAAATAAGAGGGTATTGAAGAGAATTATAACTTTTAATATCTTATTTTAACATTATTCTGAATTAATTAAGAATCCTTAAATAATCTAAAACACCAGATGCTCATTTTTCAATTACTGAATCGGATAAACAACAATTAAAAACTAAATAATGAAACTTGTTTGTCGGTTTTTTTGTCTTTTTTCTCTTCTTTTTCTTCTTTAGGTGCAGGTTCGTCTTCTATTTCTGCAGCTCCCCTTTCAACTTCAGCACTATCGATACCAGATATTTCAAATGGAAGGTCATTTTCACTGCTTTCTTCAACTTCATTAATGACATTAATCATTTGATTTTTAAGCTCTTCAGCACGTCTGTCACGTTCTTCTACTCTTTTTTGAGCTTTTTGTTTTTCCATTTTATTAATAACGGTTTTTGGAATCTTTTTTGATCTAAATCTTTTGATTTCTGTCTCTTCAAGTTCTAAAAAGTCAGAAATTTCCCAAGCAAGTTCGTCATTTTTAAACATTATTTCAAGGTAAGGAAACATTGAAATCGCTATTGAATGTGAAACATGCATTTTTCCTGACATTTTTTCAGCAATTCCATCTCTGAGGTTTCTTTTACCTCTATTCCGACCCATTAATGTGAAAATAGTTGGAGTCTGAATTTTTGTAAATTTTTTATAGGTTTCATGTTTGGAGTTACTCACTCCAATTCCCATAAAGTCACTTGCATATTTCCAATAACCGTAATTTCTGCTGGTCAATGTTCTTCCAAAGAACAAATCTGCTTTTGAGATGTAATCATACGCTTTTTTAATTTCGTCCTGTTTTTTATATTCTCTTGGAATATTTTCTGCAATGTATTCCATAACCAGTGTGGGGTCTTCTTCAATCCAGAGAGCTTCTTTAACATGAGCAGGTGTTTTACTTTTCAAAACTCCGCTTATAGCATTAAAAATATCGGAACGGGTATCTTTGGTTACAAGATTTTCCACATCATTCACTTCAAGTGATGAGTCCTTGCTTGCCAATGCCTGCAGGGTATTAATGGCTGATCTGACGTCTCCTTGTGATTTTGTAGCTATCTCTTTTAATGCTTGAGGATTTGCTTTTATGTCTTCTTTTAGTGAAATTTCTCTTAAGAGTTTTGAGATAGAATTCCATCTTGGCTTTTTCATTTTAATTATTTGGCATTTCGGTTTAATGGATTGCAATCTCTTTGAGTAGAAATCATTAGCAATTAAAATCATTGGATGTTTGGAACTTTTAATTATATCTCCTATAGCTTTAACTCCTCCTCGGTCATTGCTTCCGTGAAGTCCATCTACTTCATCGAGAATGATTAATTTATATTCGTCTCCAAATAAGGATTTTGAAGATGATGACTCTCCTATTGTACTTTTGAGAATGTCCTGTGAACGTTTATCACTTGCATTAAGCTCAACATGTTCTGAAAATTCTTTTGCAATTATTTGGGCGAGAGTTGTTTTCCCGATACCTGGGGGCCCAACTATAAGTAACGGTATTTGGGGGTTATTTGATTTCCAAGCGTTAACCCAATTTGTGATTATTTTAATCTCTTTGTTATTACCTACCACTTCGCTTAATTCTTGTGGCCGGTATTTGTCAGTCCATAACATTTCCATACCTTATAAAAAATGGGTTAGTAAAGCTTCAAGCTGTATTCTTGGGTTCGCTCCTTCCCTTATTCTAAAATCACATTCAGCTATTGCTTCTATTAAATCTAAGTAAATATCTGCACTCATCTTTCCTTCAAGAACTCTTTTGGAAACGTCCTGATAAATTTGGGTAACCATATCTTCTCCGCTGGTTCCCTGAAGAACCATGGTTTCCCTTAAGATATTGCGGGCACTCATAAAGTCACCCATTAATGCTTTAGTTACCATATTTCCAATGTCCTGTGGCTTTGCTTTTGAAACAACTTCATAAACTGAATTTTCTGTAATTGCTTCACCTTCTGAAGCGGCGGCCTGCAGTACATTCACTGCTTTTCTCATGTCTCCTTCTGCAAAGTAGACTATTGTTTCTAAACCTTTGTCATCTGCTTCAAATCCTTCATTTTCACAAATATACTTTAAACGTTCTTTTATTTCTTCTCCTTTTATTGGAGCGAATCTAAATATTGCACATCTGGATTGGATCGGGTCAATAATTTTTGATGAGTAATTACATGAAAGTATAAATGAAGCGGTTTTAGTATACATTTCCATTTCACGACGAAGAGCATGTTGAGCATCTTTTGTCATGTTGTCTACTTCGTCTAAAAAGATTATTCTAAATGGAGCACCAACAGGTTTTAATCTACAGAAATTTTTAATATTATTTCTTACAGTTTCAATTCCTCTTGCATCTGACGCATTTAATTCTAAAAAGTTTTGTCTCCAGTATTCTCCAAGTATGGATTTTACTAATGCTAATGCTGTGGTTGTTTTGCCGACACCTGCAGGACCTGTAAACATCAAATTAGGCATACTTTCTTCGCCGACATACTTCTCTAATCTTGCAATGATTTGTTTTTGTCCTACAACGTCTTTTAATTCTTGTGGTCTATATTTTTCTACCCATGGTCCGCTCATTAAATCACCATTTTTTTATAGTAACATTTATGTATGTTGTAATTAAATTATTTTTTGCTTAACTTTTTAAATATATTGAAATATAATAAATATATAATTAAAGTGAGCATTTGAAAATTAATGTTTACAAAAAATAGGTGTTAATAATGAAAAACACATGGAAACTTAAGTTAAGAATGATTTTAACATCAGTATTAATGTTTTCAATTGTATATTTCCTTATAATGCTTGTAGGGGCATATCTGGGAATAAGTAGTTGGAAATTATACTTTGGAGCAAGCTTGCTCATTGCATTTTTACAATATTGGTTTGGACCAACCTTGGTAAAACGTTCAATGAAGGTCAGGCCTTTATCAGAAGCCGAAGCACCTCATATTCACCAGATTGTTCAAGAATTAGCTGATGCAGCAGGAATTCCGAAACCGGAAATTGGATTATCTGAAATCAACATTCCTAACGCTTTTGCATATGGCAGATCAAGCAGAAGTGGCCATATTGCAATTACTCGTCCGATTTTAGGATTGCTTGACAGGGATGAACTAAAAGCAGTTATAGGTCATGAAATGGGTCATATCAAACACAACGACATGATTGTCACAGCCACTGTCAGTGTTATCCCGATGATCTGTTATTATCTTGCTGTGTCATTTTTGTATTCTGACAATAATAATAACGGTGCTGGAATCATTATTGGTATTCTTGGATATGTATTTTACTTGGTCGGTCAATTGTTGGTATTGTTTATTTCAAGAACTCGCGAATACTATGCTGATGAAGCAAGTGTCGAATATGGAAATCGTCCGGCAGCATTAGTATCAGCATTATACAAATTGTCTTATGGTGCGGCAAATTGCAGCAGCCAATCTATTTCAAATGCAAGTTCAAACAGAGCATTCTTTGTCAATGATATAAACAATGCAAAAAACGATGTTTTTGAGTTCAGGCAAATTGATTTTGACAATGACGGAACAATATCTGATGATGATTTAAGAAGACTTGCCATTTCAGATATAAAAGTTTCTAAAAAGAATGGGCTCATGGAAATATTCTCAACACACCCTGATTCTTTAAAAAGAGTAAAAAGATTAGCGGAGTTACAATAATGAAGATGATTTTAGATGAACGTGGTAAAAAGTATGTTTTAAAACCTGGTGAAGAATTCCAAAGTGATTTGGGAATTGTGTCTGCTGATGTTTTGGATAATGCAGATATTGGTGATGAGGTTAAAAGCCACTTAGACCACACATTTAAAATTGTAAAGCCAAATATCAATGACTTTATTGATGTTATGGATAGAAGATGCTCAATTCTTCTTAAAAAAGATATAGGGTTGGTTCTGGCTCATACAGGATTGGGTTCCGGTTCACGTGTTGTTGATGCAGGAACTGGTGCTGGAGCTATTGCCCTTAACTTTGGAAATGTTGTTGGGTCTGAAGGGGAAGTATTTACCTATGAAATCAGAGAAGACTTTGCCGAAGTTGCCCGCAAAAACATTGAAAAATTTGGAATTACCAATGTTCATGTTAAAAATCAGGATATTAAAGATGGAATTAACGAAGATAACATTGATCTGATTTTTCTAGATTTGCCAAAGCCGTTTGAAATATTTGAAGAGGTAATGGATTCTTTAAATGTTGGAGGATGGCTTGCAGTGTATGCACCTTACATAGACCAGGCAGAAATTTCCCATCGCATTGCTAAAAAACTGGGATTTTATGATATTGAAATCATTGAAATTTTAGAACGAGGCCTTGAAGTCAGACCTCAGGGTGTAAGGCCAAAAACCCGTATGGTTGGTCATAGTGGGTACATTGTATTTGCAAGAAAATTATAGTATATGGATGTGCAGGATTAAAACATTAACGTATAACCTAAACCACTGAAGATTGCTGAAGTTGATTGGTACGTTTTTAAAGAAAAAAAGTTGGAATAATGGGATTATTCCATAAATATTGCTGGTTTGTAAGGCATTGCATTTTTAGCCTTGTTTTGAGGGTCGTATGAATCATCAGTATGGATAATAACTTCATTTCCACATTCTTCTTTAATGTAGTCAAGAGCATCAGTTAAAATATCTTTCTCGTTAATTTTGCCGATATATCTTGTTTTAGTTATTTCTTTACCGATTTTTTTAGCCACCATAGCTATTTCTTTTTTATCATCATAGATTTTGGCTCCAATTGCTCTTCCCATGATTTGTCCGATGTCTGGCTTTCCAACTTCGTCAGCAATTTTGTATAAATCCCATTTCCAGTCCGGTGCAAGGTAAATGTGGACTTTTTCGACATCTTCTCCAACCATCTGTTTAATATGCGCAATATCTTTGATGATATCTTCAACCAATTCTTCTGATTTTTCAATTTTTGAACTTACAAGCTCTTCATCATATTCCGGCCATGCAGCTTCGCTTACAAATCCTTCTCCACCATAACTCGCCCATAATTCTTCACAAGTATGAGGTGTAAAAGGTGCAAGAAGCCTGATCCAAGCTTCAAGAACGGTTGATAAGACATAAATTACTGCAGGATCATTATCATCAATAATGTGTTTAATTCTGTAGAGGTAGTGATCAACATCTTTTTTAAGCAGGAATAGGGAATCCTGTAAAGCCTGTCTGGTTTGGAAGACTTCTAATGCTTCTGTCGCATTTTTAATATGTTGGTTAAGCTGACTAATCATCCACAAATCAACTGTTCTTGTTAATTTCACTTTTTCAATATTGCTTAAGTCTAAAGCGGAACCTTTGATTTCTTCAACTCTGGCAGCAAATTCCCTAAACCATTCAAGCCTTCTTTTGGTTCCTAAAACTTCTTTTTCTCTCCAATCGAAGTCTTGCCATGGTTCGGCAGATGCCATTAAGAAGAGTCTTACAACATCAGCAGTATAATCGCGAATTGCATCTTTAAGAAGCACAACATTTCCTTTAGATGAAGACATTTTATTTCCTTCCAAAAGACCCATACCAAAGACCACAGTTCCTTTTGGCCATTTGTCTTTAGGATAGATTGCACTGTGATGGAACATTAAAAAGCTTAAGTGGTTACCGACCAGATCTTTTGCAGACAATCTCCAGTCAAGAGGATACCAGTAGTTGAATTCATCTTGGATTTCTTTAACTTTTTCAGCAGGTACACTAATTTCTCCTGAATCTTTGTTTAAGAGAACTTTATCAAAGAAAGCAAGGTTTAAATCATTAGGATTCATGTCCTTTAGGTATTTTGCAATTGTATAATAAGACATGTATATTGTAGAATCACTTAAAGGTTCAATTAACCACTGATTATCCCAAGGAAGTCGGGTTCCAAGACCTACTTTTCTAGAGCACGCCCAATCGTCTAACCAGTCAATGTAATATTCGAAATTATTTTTAATTTCCTTTGGAATGATGGTTTCTCCTTCAAGAACTTCCTGTGTCTTTTTGGTCCATTCTTCATCACCATATTTCATGAACCACTGGTCGTCCATGATTTTAACAACACAATTATTGCCGCATCTGCACACAACCGGCCTTTCAGCAAAGTCGTACATGATTGTAGCCATATTATCAGCAATCAGTTTTTCTTTTAGTTCTTCACGTGCAAAACGAACTTTCATACCTCCAAAGTCAGGTATTGACTCGATAATGGTACCTTTACTGTGCTGAGCTTTGTACAATTCATTAGTGGCTTCATGCAGTTTCTCATCGTTTTGGTCTGTAATTCCAAGTCTTTCAATAATGTCTGATGCAGGAATTTCTCCATATCCTTTAAGTGAACATACAGGAATCGGATGAACATTTTCAATAATGCCTTCTAAATTATATTTGGATATTAATTTAGCGTTATTCTTTAAATCTTGAAGAGCAATGTAATCAGCAGGAGCGTCTGCAGGTTCAGAGAAAACAACTCCGCTTCCGTAAGATGCACTTACAAAACTAGCGGGGAAAATTGGCAAATCATCGCCGGTGAATGGATTTTTAGCCATTTTTCCAATTAAATCATTAGGATCAATTTCAGATATAATTTCTAAGTTTTTAATCTGATTTTTCAAATTGTAGTGAGCTTCTTTTGTGATTACCCAATTTTCACCGTTATTATCAACTAAAAGATATTCAACATCAGGATTTAGCCAGATATTGGTTGCTCCAACTATAGTTTCCGGTCTTAAAGTTGCTGTTACAAGAAGTTTATCTTCAATTGGGAATTTAAGTAATGTTAATTCATTGACTCCCACTCCTTCACCTTCAAGCAAATCATGGTCTCCAACAGGGTTGTCACAGTTAGGACAGTATTTTACCGGGTGTTCACCTTTTGCAACTAAACCTTTGTCGTGCAACTGTGTAATGTGCCATTCTATGAATTTTTTGTAAGTTGGATCAATTGTTCTAAATTCTCTTCTCCAGTCAATGGAATAACCCATCTCTTCCATTACTTCATGATATTCGGTTGAGAAGTATTTTACAATGTATTCGGGGTCTTCCAATTTCGGTAAAGTTTCTTTGGGAACGCCATGCACTCTGTGGTACAAGTCAAGAGTCCACTGATCTTTTCTTTTAATTCTGTCAGCTATTCCAATAACCGGAGCACCGGTTACATGCCATGCCATTGGGAATAATACATTAAATCCTTCCATTCTTTTAAATCTTGCATAAACATCAGGCACGGTATATGTACGGCCATGACCTATATGCATTGCACCACTGGGGTATGGAAAAGCAACGGTAAGGTATAATTTTTTTCTTTCATCAGGGTTAGATTCAAATATTTTTGCATCTGCCCATTTTTTCTGCCATTTCTCTTCAATATTTTCGCTCACTAAATCACCAGTCTAGTATTGTTTTTTTAGGGCTTTCAGGAACTTTGCTTTTGTGCTGGTTCCTGATTATTTTTTTAATAATCATATCCACATCATCAACGGAAATACTTAATTTTTCAGCTATTTCAGTATTTTTCATATCTCTTTGTGTGCGGAGATAAAGAATCTGATCAAGTAAATCATAACTCATTCCAATTTCTTCTTCATCAGTTTGATTGTCCCACAATCCTGCGCGGGGAGGCTTTGAGATAATATCTTTTGGAATGTTTAAAAATTCACTTAATTTATAAACGTCAGTTTTATATAAATCTCCTATTGGCTCAATATCGCACGCGCCATCTCCATGCTTTGTAAAGTAGCCAATCAGGATTTCACTCTTATTGCCTGTTCCACAAACAAGGTAGTTTTTATGATTGGCAAAATAATAAATGATGGACATTCTAATTCTAGCTTTCAAATTTCCGATAGCTAAATTATCACTGTCTAATTGAGTTACAGATAAATATTCATTTAAAATAGTGTCAATTCCCACTTCTTTATATTCGATTCCTAGTTTTTTAGCTACATCAACGCCATGAATTTTATCTTCTGTTGGTGTGGTAGTGGATGGCAAAGTTATTCCAAAAACATTCTCTCTTCCAACTGCTTCACAGGATAGGTAGGCTGAAAGTGTTGAATCAATTCCTCCGCTTAAACCAATTATAATTCCATCAGTTTTAGATTCAGATACTTTTGATTTAATAAATTCAGCAATGTCTTTTTTTGTTTTCTTACAGTTTAATTCTGGAATTTCACTAATTTTCTCACCAACCTTATCATCTATACATAAAATAATTTGTAATTATTAATTTATATATATTAATATTGAATGAAGTTATTGGGCTATATGTTTATACAATGAGGAATGATTGTTGGAAGTAAGAAAGGTGAAATTCTTATTGTTGCTACTTTTTTAAAGATTTTAATATTAGTTTGTATGCTTATCATGTTTTGTATCAATGATATGTATAATTGAAACAGACAATATAATTTGAATGAAACATCAGGTATGGGAATATCTGTGTTGGAATTGAAAAGCTATTTATTGGGATTATTGTCTGGTGAATCAGCAGCAATGGTATTGCTCATTTAAATAATGGGATCGCAGCAAACAACAATTTAAGTGATGTGGAAGAATATATTGGAAGTTTGGATATAGAACTTATAAACCAGTTATTTGGAATATTTTGCTAATTGATTAAATTATTTAATATCTGTTCTCATTAATAATAACTAACTTTATATACTATAAAACATTAAATATCATTTAGTAACCAAAAGTAAGTTTAATTAAATCATATGGTTGCCAAAAATTGCCAATTTCATCTGAAAAAGCGCGTGGGTGGTAAGTATATGGGATTTAAACTACTCTAAAAGTAATTTTATTAAGGAGGTAAATTGCTTGGCATTTAAAGATTATTTTAATTTTAATAAAGATAAAACAACATTTATTTTCGTTGGTGGTAAAGGAGGGGTTGGAAAAACTTCTGTTTCTTCTGCTACTGCATTATGGTTGTCTGAACAAGGTAAAAAAACATTAATTGTATCAACTGACCCTGCACATTCATTGGCTGATTCATTGGAAATGCCAATAGGAAGTTATCCTCGTGAGATTAAAACTAACTTGTTTGCTGTTGAAATTGACCCTGATGAAGCGATGGCTCAAAAACAGGCGCAATTGGAAGCTCAAAAAGCATCCAATCCTGACGAGGGTGGTTTGTTGGGTATGGACTTTTTATCAGATCAACTGGACATGGCGTCTTCCTCACCGGGTGCTGATGAGGCGGCTGCATTTGAAATGTTTATGAATGTAATGAATTCTGACGAATATGATGTTGTTGTATTCGATACTGCACCAACCGGTCACACTTTAAGATTATTGTCATTTCCTGAAGTAATGGATTCATGGGTAGGTAAAATGATAATGCTTAAAACAAAATTGGGTTCTGCAACAAATGCTTTAAAGAAAATCATGCCGTTTATGGAGGCGGTTGATGATCCTAAAACTTCTGAAGATTTAAAAAGAACTAAAGAACAAATCGATAAGGCAAAAACAGTTTTGTCCGATCCTGATAGGACAACATTTAAAATGGTCGTAATCCCGGAAGAGATGTCAATTTATGAATCTGAAAGGGCATTGGAAGCTCTCGGTAAATATGATATTACTGTTGACAGTGTTATTGTAAATCAGGTAATGCCTGATATTTGCGACTGTGATTTCTGCCACTCCAGACATAAATTACAACAAAAACGCTTGGCTTTAATTGACCAAAAATTCCAAGACCAGCATATTGCTGAGGTGCCTCTATTTAAGGATGAAGTTAAAGGTTTGGATAAGTTGCTGAAATTAGCCCATATTTTATATGAGGGCGAAGACAACGACGAAGTTGTTCAAGAAGCTATTCAGCTTTAAAAAATAAATAAGTTAAAATAAATTGTTTATTTTAACTTTTAATTTCTCATTTTTTATTAAATACAATATCAAGGAAAAGTGCTAGTGTTAACAGTGCTATTGAAGTAATAAGGGGATAGCCAATAACTACTTCACATATTCCTGTTATTACAGCTAATATGAATAATATTTTCACTGAAATATGTGTATTTTTTATTCGTTCGTTTGCTGTTTCATTATTATTTAGAGCAGTAATTGCTGTATAAACAACACATATTGCAAGTAATAATTCCCATAATCTTTCGTATTGGTAGACAAGCGTTATTGTCAGCAATATGATAAATATCAAAATTATAGGAATCATGTGTTTGGGTTCTTTAATTTTTATCACCTTTTCCAGCTTTCATCCCAATATTTTTTAGGAACACTAAATGGTGTCCAGTATTCATCAGTAAAATATTGATATGTTTCTGATTTACTTAACTGTTTTGTTTTTCCTTCACTGATGTAGATTGCACTGTCTCTGTCTAAGGTCATGTCACCTTTGATTTTTACTTCAATGTAGTCATATCCTCCTTTTTTATTTGGGATGTTATAGACTTTTTTGGATTGCAAATATCCCGGTCGTGTAAAGGTATATTTGTCCATAACTTTATGCCAATCTTTTTCATCAACCATTCCATCTTTATATATTGTGCCTCCGGTTTGTATGGCTGCCATTGCAGTTAACAGTCCTAAACCTGCAGCTGATGCTCCTGTTAATGTTTTTGACAAAAGTGCAACTGATAAGTGATACGTTATTTTGGTTAATGGATGTATTTTATTGAATTTCTCAGTCAGTTGCTTTACCGGTGATGCAAACTTGAATGTGTTTCTTATTCCTGCAATTATGTCTTTTGGCATTATTCCAACAGAGCAGCAGTCCTTGGAAGTTGATATCGCTGATCCTTTATAAACCGAGTCTTGAGCCAATACAACATTTGATACGCCACTTGTTGTGTTTAGGATTATTGCAGACTTGCCATTAACGTCTGAGAAAATATAAATCATATCTCCTAACTGTGCGATGCTGTAATTATTTTTTGAAACGGCTGAAAACATGTTGGAAAGTGAATTTGAACTTTTGTCAAAGTATCTCTCGGCAACATTTATAAGGACGTAATCTTCTATATTCGGCAGATTGATGGAATTGATTAGCTTAAATAGGATTGTATTGTTTTTATTGCCTGTTACTTTCATTCCCATGTCTGCATTTAAAATGTTTAAATATGTGTCCTGTAAGTTTATTCCACCCAGTATTGTTAGTGTATTGCTTCTCTCCCATTTTACTTTAAATTCTTTAGAATAATCATCGGCAAAAGCATCTGCAAGCCAAGCTACTTCAAGTGATGCTAAATGCATTCCGTAAACATTCATCACTCCGAATCTATTTAAATAGGTTGAACTTTTTGAAAGCCAATTGTCTAAAATGTCTTCTGTTATTTTTTCATTTATAATGGTATATGTCTGCAAAACTTCAAATTCTAATGTTTTTCGATAGTATTTGTCAAGTCCGTAACTTATGCTTTCTTTCTTTTCAAGTTCTTCTTTTTCATCAACTTTAAATTTTGTGATGATGCCTTCTTTAGATATATAACCTGCTATTGATTTTCCAAAATAACTAAAGGTAACTGCAGTTCCTGTATCTGCAAATTTAATTGATTTGGTATTGTTGTTGGTTATTTCTTCATAGCTTTTATAATTGAAATCGCTTACTGGTTTTCCATATTGTTTTGAAAGAGTGTATTTAAGTCCCAATTCATCAAAACTTAATGTTTGAAAGCTTACTCTGGCGATTATATTTTCATTTTCCATATATGTTAGTTTTTCGCTGTTGTCTGTTCCTTTACCTGCATAAAATCCGAATAATGCAGTATTGTTTTTAGTCTTGCTTTGATAAGTGATTTGGGTATAATCCTTAAATTTGGCGATTATGATTCCATCGCCTATTGGATTGGTTGTGCCTGTATTAATCTTGATGCCGCTTCCGTCAAAAGGTATTAAATAGCTATGTTTGTCTTTCAGTTCTATGGAATCTATTCCGTTAATGCTTGTTGTTGAAAATGTATAACATTTTTCCCCAATTTCAATTTCAAATACTTCTCTTTTAGGCATTTTTATAATGCCGTTGCTTCCACTTTTTAAACAGTATTTTGAATTGTTAAAAACATAGTCTGTTGTAACATTAACATAATTTGGTATTGATGTTGTATGTGTAAACTTACTTAGTTTTATGGCTTTTATGTAAATTTTGTTTATATTCCTAAGACCACTGTATTCTGTGGATATGGAGTATGTTCCGGCTTTTAGGTGTATGTCTAATGTTGCGATACCATTTTTATTTGTTGTTTTTGTATAGCTTTTTCCATTAACAGTCAATTTAACTTTTTGGTTAGGAGAAACTTTTCCGGTATTGCTTAGAACTTTCACATTGAATTTGCCGACGCAATTCTCATTAATTTTTAAATCATCAGTTTCAATCAATGATTTTACTGTGAGGGTTTTTGACACGGTTTCTGCTGTTTTCGGATTAACAGAATAAATGGTGTATGTTCCTGGCTTTAAATTAATTGCTAATTTGGCAACGCCGTACTTGTTGGTTTTAACAGAATAATATTTGTTATTTACTTTAAATTTAATCGCAGTATTTTTCAGCACATTTCCCTTTTGGTTATAAAAAGTAGATGAATATTGTGCAGTGTTTGTATAATATTTTTTAAAATTGCTGCATTTTATTGTGCTTTTAACATCAATCGTGTTTTTTTTAGATGTTGCAGAATATTTGCCCGTTCCTGCAAATTTTGTTAAAATGGAATAATTTCCACTTTTCAAATTTATATCAAGATAGGCAATTCCCTTGCCGTTGGTATTTTTACTATATGTCTTGCCATTTATTGTAAAAGATATTTTTGCTTTGGCTATTGGCTTTTTATTTTTGTCTTTTAGACTTATTTTGAACTTGCTTCCGTCTTTATAATACATTTTCAAATTAGAAGCAGTTATTGTAATTTTTTCTTTGGTTTTAGTTGGTGATGTGGCTTTTAATATTTCAGTCTCATCATTACTTATTTTTAGTTTTTCATAATCGTTTTCAATGCTTATTTTACATAAATCCTGATTTGGATTTGGTTGTTGTAGGTTTGTTTCTGTTTCATTTTCAATATTCGCTGCCGATACTGCAGAAATTAAAAAAAGAAATAAGAAAATGAAACATATGGTGTTTATTTTCAATTTCATAATATCTACCTTATTTGAAGTCTCATCGACGATTAAAATTTGATATTATGAAATATATAAACTTTGATTTTAAAAACAAATGGTAAATGACTTTTAAAATGATTTTTGAGGGTAAATTATTCTAATAAATTACCATAATGCACATATAGGTAAATTCACTCTCAGCAATGTCTTTTAAAGTAGCCTCTACAATCTTTTCATCAGGGTAACTTAACCTTTCACAGACTACAACTTTTCTGTCTTCTTCAACTCCATTGTCAAGTAAAAATTGGGCCATGTCTCTTACTTTTCTTGAAGGAAGAGCGATTGTGGTTTTTTCATTGTTAATAACTGACAAAATCTCGTCTATATTTTCTCTGCCGTGAAATGTCATTACGTTGGCACTGTCCCATTGGATATGGCATTTTGCCGCTGCAAGCTGCAGTGAACTAATTCCTGGAACCACTTCAATATTTTCTTTTGAAAATCCTTTTTCTTTTGAAATTCTCAAAACAGTATTTAAAACGCCTGAAAAACCAGGATCTCCGGTGGATAATATGGACACGGTATTTCCATCACAGGCTAGCTGAACTCCTTCTTCCAATTTGTCCAACAGATCTTTTACATTAAATGCAATTTTATTTTGAACATCATCAAATAACTCAATTGCCCTTGTACTTCCAACGGTATAATCACTTGATTTAACACTGTCAACCGCTTTTTTAGTTAAATATTCGGATGCGCCAGGACCAATTCCGACAATATAGATTTTTCCACTCATTTTATCATCATTTTAAAGTTTTATTATATTATTATTTAATTATTATAACTTAAATTTTAAGATTTTAAATTTTCTATTTCATTTTTTAGGAATTCATATATTGATGAAGCACCAATTAACTCTTCAGGCGCTTCCCACTGTGAAGGATATAAGATAAACGGTTTTGTTTGGTCTCCTCCAAGACCGCCATGGCTTCCAATTAATTCTTCAAAAGCACAAACTTCTCCACATTTTTCATCATAAAAACTATTGACCATTATGTCAGGCAGGTTATTAAATGAATTCTGTCTTTTTAAATGGATTGCAGCATTTTTACCGTAGTTGGCTAGCGGATTTTCTCCAACAACATTATCTGTATCCAAGTAGTAGATTCCGTCTTGCCCGATAATCATCCCTCCATTGGACAGTGAATTAACTAAGATAAATCCGACTCCGGGATGTTTTACAAGGCCAGGTATTAATTCGGGAAATAGCATTACGATTTCTTCATAGTTTAAACGTTGTTTCCATTGGGTAAAGTATATCAATCCAAGATTTCCAGATCCTAAAACGATTAACTCTGAATCTTTAGCTTTTTTAGTGCTTTGTTCAATGCTTTCATATCCTGTGATGTATTCTAAACTGTTTGAATATTTTTTTCTTAAATTTAGGTATTTTTCATTTTCAAAAATGATTGCTGGCTTTTTATTTTCAAGCTCTTCTCTGATAGTCTGAATATATGTATTGTCTTCAAATAAATCGTCACGGATATTTTCCATTTTTTCTTTGATGTTTTTCAGCTGTTCATTTTCTGATAAAAACGCATCCCTGAAGTGGTCGACATTATATTCGCTTCTATACATTTTCAAATCATCTGGAAGCAGTCTTCTAACATAATTTCCAAGACTGATGCCATATCTTTGCTTAAAGGTTGCACCATTGCTCTGGCCATGGTCTGATAGAATAACAAGTTTATAGTCTCTGTCACTCATTTCTACTGCGGAAGCAAGCCTTTTGAATTGCAGGTCAATTTGTTTTAGAACAGGCCACACATCTTCATCTTCTGTTCCTGAATGGTGGGCTATTTCATCATAACCCATAAATGTTGCATATGCAGTATCAGTTTCTCCTTTTAATATTTCAGCAGTTAATATTTCAGTTGCAACCTCCCTAAGCACAACATTTGCTCCTGCTCTTACTGCCGCATAAACAATTGTCCTTCTAAGTCTGGGGTGCACATTCTTTATTAGATGTTTTAGCTGAGATTTTAACTCAACTAAAATGTCACATAAAAACAATACAAAAATTCTTTGGAAATTGTAAGAATCTAAAAATATTGTGTGGAGCGTTTTATTATGGATTCTGGACATGCTTCCCAATCTTGATGATGTTAAAGGCGCGTTTTTGCTGTCTCCTGAAAACATGTTGCTGATGCTTATTCCATCTACAAGCAATCCCTCTCCGTTACTGATTCTTTTTTCTATTAACGGGGCATGACTTAATTTTCCAGATACAAGAATGCGATTGTTGTTTTCTTTTTCAACCCATCTATACGCCACAATATCTTCATTATTTCCGTGCAATATTCCTGCCTGACTTGCTCCTGTTTGCGAAGACAAATCAGTTTCCCATTCTTTTAGACAATGGGAATTTGTATCTATCCAGCTTTTTATTGTCGGCATGATATTTTTATCGATGGCTTTTTTTAAAATATTTATGGATAATCCGTCGATTTCAAGCATTATGACTCCGGAATATTTTTTCCCGTCTCTCTTTTCATCACCGACATATTTTAAAATATTTCTGACATATCTGTTGTAATAGTTTGTGTGTGTTATGTTCATGACAAAAGTAATGGCAATTGAGAGAACTATTGGAACTTCAACTGCTGCGTAAAATCCAACACTTACATTTGGAATAAAATAGCAGGCAATATAAAAGATTAAAGCATTGATGAATAATGCACCAATGCCTAATGTCATAATCATGAATTTCATGAAAAATTTTTGAAAAACAGGCCAGAGGAGGGTATTGGTTATTGTTATTGCTATTACAATAAAAAATGCATTATACCATTTCCCAATGGTGAAATCTCCACATAAGTAAGTCATTCCTATAATGACTATAATGTTGGTTATAATAAGTAAAATCAATGTTGTTGTGGATTTTATATAGGATGTAAAGTCATATTTTTTCATTCTATCTCTATTTTCTGCTTTTTATTTGTTTTTAATGTGATTATTGTAATTTCAGGTTTACAGTTAATCCTCATTCTAAACGAATTGGTTCCAAGTCCTTTACTTGTATATTGCATCATATTTCCAACTTTATAAAGGCCAACAGGGAATTTTCTAGAGTTCGGACCTCTAAAAGGTGTTGTTTCAACTTTTGGAATTATGAACTGCCCTCCATGTGAATGGCCTGAAATTTGCAGATCAAATTTATTTGTTTTGGATGATTCTGTTGCAAAATCCGGTTCGTGGGAAAGCAAAATGCTTGGAGTATCATCTTTTATTTTAGATATTACCTTATTCAGATTATCTGCACAAACAGTACAGGAATCAACACCACACATGTTTAAAAAATCACCATTTTTTTCAAGGGTGTGGACATCATTGCTTAAATCCACAACTTCTGACTCTTTAAAAATTCTTCTGACCTTTGAAGCACCCATCCAATGGTCATGATTTCCCAAAACGCCAAATTTGCCATTTTTTGCCTTTAATTTTTTAAATGAATTTTCTAAGGATTTTTCATAGCCATCTGTCACATATGAAAAATAATCTCCGGTCAATGTAATTAAATCGATATTTAAGCTATTGACATAATTGACAAGTTCATCAAGGTATTCCGGATTAATCCATTGGCCTAAATGAATGTCCGTTAAATTCAAAACCCTGAAATTATGAAAATTCCAACCGAGATTGTCCACTTCCAAATCAATTTCCACTAAATCGATTTTTTCAGGTTTAAACTTTTTATCCGGAAGGGAATAGGTTATTGCGTCCTGAATTCCTTGACGGATTTTCATAGCCTGCGGGCGGTCAATATCATCATTATTCATTGAATAGTATATTGCACTCTGAAACTATTTATAATTTTAAATACAAACATTAAGATGTTATTAATTATTAAGTGATTATTATGCTTCAAATTGCAGTTTGTGGAAAACCGAATGTAGGAAAATCCTCTTTTTTTAATTCAGCAACAGCATCTGCAGTAGAAATGGCGAATTATCCATTTACAACAATCGATGCCAATAAAGCTGTTGCTCATGTAATTAAGGATTGTCCATGTAAAGAGTTAGAAGTTACCTGTAATCCTCACAATTCAATCTGTATAGATGGGAAAAGATTGTTGCCTATTGAATTAATTGATGTTGCGGGACTAGTTCCTGGGGCTCATGAAGGAAAAGGATTAGGTAACAAATTTTTAGATGATTTAATGCAAGCTAAAGTATTTATCCATGTTATCGATGCTTCAGGTTCAACAGATATTGAAGGAAATCCTGTTGATGCCGGAAGTCATGATCCATTAGAAGACATTCAATTTTTGGAAGAGGAAATTGTAATGTGGATGTATGGAATTTTATCAAGAAATTGGGTAAGGCTTGTAAGAAAGGTTGGTGCAGAACATTTGGATATTGCAAAAGTATTATTTGACCAACTGTCAGGTACTGGAATAGCTATTGAAGATATTATTGAGGCTAAAAGAAATATTGAACCTGATTATAATAAATGGGAAGAACAAGATTTAATTGACTTAACAAGGAATATTTTAAAAATTGCCAAACCAATGATGATTATTGCAAACAAAGCAGATCTGCCAACCTCAGCTAAAAATATTGAAAGAATTAAAGAAAAATATCCTAATGTGATTCCGACTTCAGCAGAATCTGAAATAGCACTTGTTAAAGCAGCAGAAGCAGGTTTAATTTCATATGTTTCAGGTGATGACCATTTTGAAATTTTACAGTCTGATAAGTTAAATCCTAATCAGCTTAAAGCACTTGAATATATTCAAACCAGCATTTTAGATAAATATGGAAGTACTGGAGTTCAGGATGCTCTAAATTATGGTATTTTCGAATTATTGAATAGAATAGTTGTTTATCCAGTTCAGGACGAAAACAAATACACAGATCAAAAAGGCAATGTTTTGCCGGATGGTTTTTTAGTTCCAAGCGGAACAACTCCAAGGGAACTTGCATACATTGTACACACTGATATTGGTGATAAATTCATGCATGCAGTTGATGCAAGAAAAAAAATGCGTGTAGCTAGTGATTATGAACTAAAAGACGGGGATATAATCAGTATTGTAACAAGAGGTTAAATTCTTTTTTAGGAAAATATTTTAAGTATACTTCATTTTTTCTATTTTAAAAAGAGTTTTACCTACAACTGAAACTTTTCTTAAATTTTTAAAAAGAAGGCAAAAAGATTTAAAGTTAAATTTCAGCAACGGATTAAATCATGTCATGATAAGAATTATGAGATGCAATGCCGAATATAAAAAATATTAAAGGCAAACGGGGATTTGTCATGAAAAAGGTAAGGATTACAGTCATGAGAAAAGTTAGGCATGATGATTTAATTGAGGAATATGAAAATCCTCTGGAACATGAATGTGATGTTGAAGAAGGGCAAGTTTTCATTGCAAACGGTTGGTTAAAACCGGATAATTTCTGTGATAGTGCATGGGAGAGTCTTTCACCTTTTGTAATGGCTCTAGCTAACGGAGCCAGTGATTTTTATGATGGTTGGATGAAGAATAAAAAATCTGCAATGATTTCATGTAATGACGGATTTAGGCCGGTAAGTTTTCTTTTAGAAACTTTAGATGAAGATGCAGAATAATCAGATTAATTAATTATCCTGCGGCATTTTAATCTTTGCTTTTATTGTTTATTTTTGATGGAGTTTAGATTTTCAGTTTAAACTTTTTATTAATCCATTAATTTGCCCATTTCTGACTAGAATAACTTTGGAGGTGCCGTCCTGTTCATTTCTCCTAATGCGATATCTGTACCTTTGGATATGTAATATTTTTTTAATTCATTGGTGTCATTTAAATAGTTATATACTGATAACTGCCAACTTCTAAAGTGAATTTGGAATTGATTTTTCTTAACATTTTCAAACTGAACAATGCAGTTTTCACCAAATTCTTCAAATATTTCTATCATTTCTATTTCAAAGCTTGATAATTCGGATTTGTGAAGCTCAAGATATTTATAATTAATTTTAAAAATAATATTTTTCTCATATTCGACAAACTCCAAAAAACCTTTTCGAACTAATTCATACATTCCGGCATTAAATCCATACAAATGGGGTATTCCAACTATGATTTCATCATCACAACATATTGCATTAACAATTACTGGATTGTCATGTGTTGGCAATTCCCTTGATAGATTATGCCGGTTTCATGGAATTCTTCACGACCGTACATTAAATAAATTATAACTGGAATTAAAAGTGTTATAAAAATTATAATTAAATATAAAAACACAAAACCACTTTTCAGATTTAATTTATAAGCTTTAAGCATATATATGCTATCGTTATGGGTACTGCAGTAATCTTCAGCATAATCTATTTTTGCATTATCTATTTGTTTTTTTAGACAAACAGTACATTCTTAAATGGTATTGATGTTTACGGCATTCATTTTTACTTCGTTTTTGGATTTGTCATATCCTTCTTTAAGGTAGAAACTAACGCTTGTCATTTCTCTAAACTGATTCATATTCCCTTTAAATTCATATTTTTTAAAGAAATAAGAGTTGCCCTCTTCACTTTGGATGAATCCTGCTTTTCCATGAGGCAATATTTTACTTATTATTCCATAATGGATTTCCTGATTTTTATATTTTAAATCATTCCAGAAATTTTTAAGATTGTTTTCAATTTTTAGATATTCCTTATTTTCAGTATCGAGACCTGCATTTTCAATTTTTTCAGTTAGCCTGTCATCGATTTTCCATTGTTTTTTAAGTCTAATGCTGTATTCCAAATATCTGTTCTGCATGGCCTCTTCGGGATATTCATCTTCAATTAAATCAGCAATCAATGAATAAACGTTTACTTTACTTTCACTTGGAGCAGTGGTTAGAGCAGCATCAATTGCATAAGATAATGAGTTTTCAAAATCTCCTTTGAAATAATAGCTATTTGCAATTTCAGCTTTAATATACCAATCTTGCTTTTTGGTTATAATTTCTTTAAGATATCCGATTGCCTCGTCATATTCTCCAATTTCATTTGCACACTTTGCCAATCTCCATTTAAACCAAATCTCATCAGTTAACTCATCTAATTGGAGTGCCTCTTTTGATAATTCATAACAGGCATCAACATCATCAAGCTTTAAAAGAGCTTTGGTTAATTGACTGTAATATTTCTCTTTATTGGAAGGGTATTTTCTACCATTAAAATCAATGGCTTTTGAACTTAAATAATCAGGATTAAGTGTTTCGGCCCACATCATCACTTCTTCAAAGTCATTATTTTTATTTAATGCTTCAAGGACTTTTAAAACAGCCAAAGTGTATGGGCATGGATATTTGCTGTTTTTTGTTTGGTCTTCTTGTTTTTTAAGCTTTGTAATTAACTCTCCATTTTCAACAATTTCATCAATATTTTCATTATTTTTAATGTATTTGTTGTATAAAATCCAACTAAAAGTAGTTTTATTAAATTCAGAGAAATCTTTAGGTGAAGTTTGCCAAAATTCTCTGAAAATATCTTCTGCTTCATCATTCCGGTTTTCTTTTCTGAATCTTTGAGCTAATTTCAATTTTTCTTTGGTAACGGCATCCATAAATAACACATCCTATGTTATATATATTTTGTTATTAACTTCATCCTATTTATAAATCTGTAATTATTGGATATTTTCAACAGCTTTTGTATAAAATATTCAAAATATCATTAAAAATTATGTTATTACACATTGCTTTTTTAAATCAATGTGCAATTTAAAAAAATTGAAAACTACACTTTTAAAACTTATATTAGAAAACTTATAGAAAATAGTATTTGTTGCATTATTTAATCATTATGGAGGTTTTTCTTATTCGCCCCACAAATCTGCAAGCTTATTTGCAATGAATACACAGCAGTCAACGCATTGGGATTTATCTTCTCCATTGCTGGTTATTGTACCGCAGCACACGCTTCCATATTCTTCTTTAAATGTCTTGAATATTTCTTTTGCATTATTTTTTATTTTTTCACAGTCATCTAAAGCCAATCCGTTTGCCATTAAAGCACCGGTAAGGGCACCGCATGTTCCTTCATCAAATGTTCCTCCGATTCCTCCTGCAAACCCGCAAGCTATTGTGGTCATTTCGCCCTGACTTATAGGGAGTTCCGCCACTTCACACAGGCCTGTTAATGTTGATTCAGAACAGCTTTTAGATTCCCTATACTGCCTGATTTTTTCCTCTAAAATTTTTTTGTCAAGTTTCATATTAAATCCCTTTTCTGTCAATTGTATAATTATATTAATTAAGAATTTTAAATAATTATTTGTTAAATTTATTATTAGGTGAAAAAGATATGCATCCAAGACCAAGTCCAATTGCAGCATCTCTTTATACTTTAAGAGACATGAATGTTGATGTTATAATTATGCACGGGCCTAATGGTTGTTGTTTTAGAACAGGAAGACTTTTAGAAAGTGACGGGGTGAGAGTCTTAACAACTGCAATGGCTGAAAATGATTTTATTTTAGGAGCCGGCGAAAAGCTTGAAGAAACTTTAATTAAAGCTTATGACATGTTCAATCCAGATTTAATGGGTGTTGTAGGCACTTGTGCAAGTATGATTATTGGTGAAGATTTAAAAGAAGCTATTTCTAATGCTGATTTGCCATGTACTGTCATACCTGTTGAATCTCACGGAGGATCTGGTGAAGGGGATAATACTGTTGGTGCAATTATGGTTTTAGAATCGGCAGTAGAATGTGGTGTTATCCTACAGGAAGAAGCTGATAGACAAATTAGAATGCTTGAAAAAGCTACTGAAGTTGAAAAAACTCGTGGAATGGCACAAGGGAAATACATTAAACCTGACTTTGGCGACTCCAAAGAAAAAGTTGCTAAAATCGTCGTCGAAGCTATTAGGGATGGTAAAAATGTAGCTTTTGTTCACAACGCCAAAAAAGAAACTTCATTTTTATTTGCAGATATTATCAATTTTGATTATAAAGAAATTGGGGATAATAAACCTATTATTGTTGCAAATCTTGATGAAAATATTGGTCTTGAAAGAATCAGAGGTCATGCAAGAAATATCAAGGAGGCCTTGCCAATGGATATTGATTATATTACTGGCGGGCTTGATGAATATCCGATTACAGGAAATATTGCGGCTGAATACTTAAAAGATAAGGATTTGGATTTGATTGTTGTATTTGGCGTTCCTCATGCATTTCCGATTGAAGAATTTGACACAGAATCCATTGCAATTACTGACGGGCCTCGTTTAGTGGAACCTTTAAAAGAATTGGGATTTACTCATGTTGTTGCAGAACTCGATGCACACTCAAAAACTCTAGGAACTGATGAAATTGTATTTTCTGACTTTGGTGGTATGATTAGATCAACAATTGGATGGTTGGACGAATGATTACGATTATTGATTATAAAAGCGGAAATTTAAAAAGTATTTCAAACGGATTTAAAAAAATTGGCGTTGATTACCAGATTACAGATGATGAGGAGGTCATTTCAGATAGTGACTATCTGGTTTTGCCGGGTGTAGGTGCATTTGGAAGCGCAATGGAAAATTTAAGACCATTTGAAGGTGTAATTCATGAACATGTTGCAGATGACAAACCGTTTTTAGGAATTTGTCTTGGCCAACAAGTTTTAATGAGTTCAAGTGAAGAAGCAATTGGTATTAAAGGACTGGATTTATTTAAAGGTCATGTCAAGTTATTGTCAGGGGATGTTAAGATTCCTCATATGGGCTGGAATAAGTTGAAGGTAGTTAATGATTCTCCAATATTGGAGGGAACCGATGGTGAATTTTTCTATTTTGTACACTCTTATCATGTTGTTCCGGATGATGAAAGCATCATTGCAGGTATTTGTGACTATGGTGGAGACATTGTAGCTAGTTTAAGTCAGAACAACTTGTTTTCAACACAGTTCCACCCAGAAAAAAGTGGAAGTGCTGGTCTTAAAATTTTAAAGAATTTTACTAATTTGGAGATATAACCATGGATATTGAAGGTTTTGTAAGGTCTAGAATTAATGATTATGATTATGATGAGTTAGCGAGTATTTTATCTGTAAGAATTAGGGAATATAAGAAAATTTCTGAAGAAAACTCTGTTGAAATGGCAAAAGCTGTTATTGATGAGGTTTCAACAACTCTTAAATTGCAGGAAAGCAATGATGAATTTTTAAAAGAAATAGCCAATGTTAACAAGGCGGATGTTTTAATGGGTGAAATGGGAGTAGGGTCCCGTGGAGCCGGTGACTTTTTTGTTCACAGAAAAATTGCAGAAATAGTTTCTTCAACCAACACAGCATCACTTGTAAATCCGTCAGAACAGGATGATGGAGGGGTTGTTAAAGCCAAAGCAAACAATGATGAAGTTTATATTACGACAGCTGTTGATGGAATCCATTCACGTTTAAGCGAATATCCATTTTTAGGAGGTTTTCACGTAACAAGAGCAACACTTAGGGATGTTTGTGTTATGGGTGCAGATCCTGTTGCAATTTTAAGTGATGTTCATTTGGCTGATGACGGGGATGTTGCTAAAATATTTGACTTTACAGCAGGTGTTGCGGCAGTATCCGAACTGGTCGATGTTCCTATTGTGGCCGGAAGCACATTGCGTGTCGGCGGTGACATGGTTTTAGGTGATAGATTTGTTTCTGCCGTGGGAAGTGTTGGTGTTTCAAACTATCCTCCAACTGCAAGGAAAGGAGCAACGGAAGGGGACGTTATTCTTTTAACTGAAGGTTCCGGTGGAGGAACTATTACAACAACTGCTCTATACAATGGATTTTTTGATGTTGTATGGGATACTATGAATGTAAACTTTGTTCAGGCATCACATGCTCTATTTGAAGCAGATTTGGTAAAGGATATTCATGCAATGACTGATGTGACAAATGGGGGGCTTAGAGGAGATGCTCATGAAATATCAAATACGACCGGTGTCGGATTGGAGTTTTATGAAAAAGAAATCAGGGACATGGTTGCTCCAAATGTATTAAATATGCTTGAAACTTTAAACATTGATCCTTTAGGTGTTTCAACCGATTCATTAATGTTAATAGCACCTCCGGAAATTATCGGCGATATCAAAAAGGCCGTTTCCAAATATAATGTGGCAATATCTGAAATAGGTGTTGTTAATAATTCTGGCGAACCGATTTTAATTAAAGAAGACTCCAGTGAGGAAAAACTCGTTCCATTATTCAGAGAAGCAGCATATACTAAAATTAAAAAGTTGGTTGGCGAGACAACTCCTGAAGACTTTGAAGAGATGAAAGAAAAAGTTCAAAAGGCTTCTGATGCAGCTATTGCTAAAAAAGAAAAAGTGATTAATCATATTCGTGCAAATTAATATTTGCACTCTTCCCTATTTTTTTAATATTTCAAAATTCTATTTTCATTCATGTTAGATGAAAAAGGATATTTCTACATTATTGATGCTGTTCTTGCCGTAATTCTACTTTTGATTGTATTTTTAATTGTGAATGCGGCCATTTCTATTCCTGGTCCAGATTATTCTTATGATTCACATAACATCAGAAATGCTCAGGATATAATGGAAATTTTAAGTGGGAAAGTGAATTTCACCGACAGGTCATTTCTTGGGTCTATTTCTAAAACCCTGGAAAAAAATAATAATTCAAAAAAATCAATTAAGGAAGTTTCAGGAATTTCCAAAGAAAAATTTAAAAGCTTTGATTTAAATAATTACAGATTTAGTGAGAATAACGTATTAAAAGGTGAAATATTATCTCAATCAGGAGATTACGCTAAGGCAGATAACGTTTCAGTAGCTACAAGAGAATATGGCAAGTATTCATATACCTTATCGGTATGGTAATTATTAAATACTATTAAAAGCAAATAGTTAGATGTTATCTTATTTTATTTAGCCCTGGTGGTGTAGTTTGGATAACACATGGGACTGCGGATCCCATTCCCCGGGTTCAAATCCCGGCCAGGGCATTATTATTTTCCGTGATTAATATGTTGAATGCTAATGCTTATGTTACAGCTCAAAAAGGTATTGGTGGCTCAATTAGAAACCAATATGAAGATTTTTACGTTGAAGAAATTCCTGAAATCGTTCCTGATGGTGAAGGACCTAATGTTTATGTGTGGATTGAAAAGTTAGGAAGAACCACTCTGGATGTTGTTTTAGATATTGCCCGTGATTTGCATATTTCAAGAAAAAGAATGGGCTTTGCAGGAATGAAAGATAAAAAAGCCATTACTCGCCAGTGGATTTGTATTGCAAATATGGATTCCGAGGAGCAATTCCAGCAAGTTGAAAACCTGGATATTTATAAAACTGATTTTTTAAAAGTTGTTCGGGGTCGTAAAAAACTCAGAATGGGTCAGCTTAAAGGGAATAAATTCAAAATTCTTGTTAAGGATTTGGATGACATTGAAAAAAGTGTAGATATTGCAAATGAGGTTTTAAAAGAGCTTCAATCAACCGGGGTTCCTAATTACTTCGGATGGCAAAGATTTGGAAAACCAAGAACAATAACTCATTTAGTTGGGGAGGCCCTTGTTGAAAACAATCTCGAAAAAGCTGTTGGAGTTTATATTGGCAATCCTCAGGGGGATGAATCAGATGAAAACCGGTTGGCAAGACAGGCCTATGATGATGGAAATTATGAAGAATCCCTTAATTTAATGGGTAAAGGAATGCGTTATGAAAAAATGATGCTTAAAGAATTGGTTAGGGAGTCAAAAAGAGGAGAATTAACAGACAAATCTTACATGAATGCATTGCATGCACTTCCAAAACCATTACAAAGAATGTTTGTTCATGCTTATCAATCTTATTTATTCAATGAAGCTGTAAGCAAAAGGGTTGAAATGGGAATCAACAAGTATGTTGAAGGGGATATTGTAATTGACACAGAAGACCATATTGTCCGTGATAAAACTTCTGAAGAATTTCAGGAATTGATAGATAACTTCAAAGCCAGTCCCACTTGTCCATTATACGGTACAAAAGTTCCTTTTGCTGATGGTGATGTTGGCGAGATGGAAAAAGATATTTTAAAAAATTATAATATTACAAAAGAAGACTTTGAAGTTTCAAAAATGCCTCGTTTGGGAAGCCATGGTCTTAGAAGATCCATGAGGTTCCAGGTATGGGATGCATCAGCTATTCCAACTGACGAGGGTGTTTTATGCGAATTTTCAATTGATAAAGGTTCTTATGCTACTGCTGTTTTAAGAGAAATAATGAAAAAAGATGTTATTTAGTGATGTATATGATTGATTGTAGAAGTATTGCAAAAGGAAAAGGAAAAGGGGAATTAATTGTTTCATCAGAACCGATTAGTTTTCTTGGTGGTGTTGATCCTAAAACTGGTGTAATAATTGATCCTACTCATGAATTGAAAGGAGAATGTATTAAAGATAAAGTACTGTTTATACCTGGTGGAAAAGGGTCTACTGTTGGCTCTTATGTTATTTTTCAAATGATGAAGAATAATACTGCTCCAAAAGCCATCATATGTCTTAATGCAGAGCCGATTATTGCAACTGGAGCTATCATGTCTGATATTCCGATGGTTGATTCACCTGCCAGAACTGAAGATTTAACCAATGGAGTTCTTGTTGAAGTTGATGGGAACGTCGGAACAATTGAAATATTGTAAGTGGTAATATGCAAACTCTAATTAAAGATGTAAATATCATCAATCCTGGAGAGGATATTAGAACTCATCAGAATGTTTTAATTGAAAATGGCACAATTAAAGAAATTTCATCAAAGAAAATATCTGCAGGTGATGTTGAAGTTATTGATGGGGAAGATAATTATTTGCTTGCGGGTTTTATTGACTGTCACAGTCACATTTTTGCAAAAGGATTTCACAAAGAAGAAAACATGGTAAATCCTTTAGGAATTCATTTTTTTAACGCTGTTCCTCATTCATTACAGACAATTAATGCTGGTGTTACTACAATTAGAGATTGCGGTTCTGCCGATTTAAGCTTTAAATTAGCTCAGCAGAGAAAGTTATTCATTGCCCCTAAAGTTCATTTGTCAGTTTCTCCTCTTGTAATGACTGGAGGACATTTTGATTTGTTCCTGCCTTCAGGATGGGATATGGAAATAACATATCCCGGATTTCCGAAAGGAAGATGTGATGGTGTTGAAGAAGTTTTAAAAAAGACTCGTGAAATAAAAAGAGCAGGGGCTGATTTTATCAAGGTAATGGCCAGTGGTGGTGTTTTAACAACAAATAACTCGCCTGAATTTTCACAATTTAATAAAAAAGAACTTAAAACTATTGTAAAAGAAGCTAATACAAATAATATGGAAGTTTCAGCACATTGTCATAGTTTAAAAGGTATGAATAATTGTATTGATGCGGGATTTTCATCAATAGAACACGGTACTTTCATTGATAAAAAAACTGCCTGTAAAATGGCTAAAAATAAAGTCAGTCTTGTTCCAACACTTTTGGTTCATCAGTTCCTATATGAAAACGGTTTTCCAAAATGGGACAACTATGCCGGTGAAAAAACAGCTAAATTAAAGGAAATAGTTAAAGTTCACAAAGAAAACATTTCTGTTGCATATCAGGAAGGAGTTAATATCCTAATGGGAACTGACAGCGGAGTTATTCCTCACGGACACAATTTGGAAGAGTTGTCTCTTTTAACTGATATTGGAATGTCAGAATCAGAAGCAATAGCTAGTGGAACTGTTAAAGCAGCTGAATTCTTGGGAAAAAATAATTTGGGCCAAATTAAGGAAAATTATGTTGCCGATTTAATCATTGTTAATTCTAACCCGTTAGATGATGTTTCTATTTTAAGTGATAATAGTAATGTTTTGCGTGTTTTGCAGGATGGTAATGTAGTTAAATAACTTTCGGGTTCGTGATAATATGGCAAGACTGAAAAGCATGGATTTACCAATTGAAGGAATGCATTGTGCTTCTTGTGTGTTAAGTGTAAATAAAACATTAGCCGGAATCGAAGGTGTGGAGGAAGCAGATGCTGATCTGGCATCAAATAAGTTACATATCATTGTAAATCCTAAAAAAATTTCTTATGAAGAAATAGAAAAACTTGTTAAAAACTTAGGTTTTGAACTTCGCTGTGACGAAATGACTTTAAAAATTCAGGGTATGCATTGTGCATCATGCACAATGAATGTTGAAAATTTTTTAATTAGATTAAACGGCATTTTTGATGTTAAAGCTGATTTAATATCTCAAAGTGCTAAAATAAAATATGACTCATCTAAAATAGATATTGCTGAAATTGAAAAAGTAATTAAATCTTTGGGATTTGAACTTTTAGGTATTGAAGGACAAACTGTAATCGATGAAGAGGCTAATTATCAAAAGGATTTAAAGGATAAGCTCATTAGAGTGGTTGTTGGTTTAACATTTTCAGCTATTTTAATGATTTTAATGTTCAGCTCTTGGGATCCTTTAATGGGAATTATTGCCAGTTTTAATGAGTCAAACGGGTTTAATATTTCATCAATGGGATTAATTTCCCTAATTGTGAGTATCGGACCATTTTTATACATTTCCATGCCTATCCTAAAAGCAGGATTTAATGGACTGGTTCATAAAAATCTGAACATGGATGTAATGTATTCTATGGGAATTCTTGTCGCTTATGCTTCAAGTATTTTTGGAACATTTGGAATTGTTCTTAATCACACTTTCATGTTTTATGATTCTGCTGTAATGCTTCCTTCTTTTTTAATGATTGGAAGATATTTGGAAGCAAGGGCTAAAAAAAGAACATCGGATTCAATTCGTGAATTGATTGGTCTTCAGCCAACTGTTGCAACATCAATTGATGTTGATAAAAATGGTGAGATTACATCTCAAAAAGAAGTATCTATTTCAGATATTGTTTTAGATGATTTATTGCTTGTAAAACCCGGTGAAAAGATTCCTGTTGATGGTGATGTTGTTGGTGGAAACTCTTATGTTGATGAATCAATGATTAATGGTGAACCAATTCCCAAAGCTAAAAAAGATGGTGAAGAAGTCTTTGCAGGAACAATCAATCAGGATGGAGTTTTATATATTAAAGCTAAAAAGATTGGAAAAGAAACAGTTTTATCAAATATTATTCGTCTAGTCGAAAAAGCACAATCTTCAAGACCTCCTGTTCAAAAATTCGCAGACACAGTCGTTACATACTTTATTCCGACCATCTTAACAATAGCTGTTGCAGTTTTCCTAATTTGGTATTTCCTGTTAGATGAAACATTACTGTTCTCATTAACATGTTTGATTTCTATTTTGGTAGTGGCATGTCCATGTGCATTAGGTCTTGCAACTCCAACTGCAGTTACTGTAGGTGTTGGAAGAGCTGCAGAATTTGGTATTTTGATTAAAAACGGAGATACTTTAGAAAATGCAGGAAAAATTAATGTGGCTGCATTTGATAAAACCGGAACTATAACTGAAGGAAAACCTGAAATCGATGATGTTATTTCGTATGATAGTTCAAATGAAGATTTAATCAGACTAGCTGCAAGCATTGAGCAAAATTCTACTCATCCAATTGCTAAAGCCATTGTAAACAAGTCCAAAGAGATGAAAATGGAATTGGAACAAACTGCCGATTTTGAAAATATAACTGGAAAGGGCATAAAGGCTAAAATTAATTCTAAAGAAGTTCTTGCAGGTAATCTTTCATTAATGGAGCTTGAAAATGTCGAAGTTCCTTCCAACGTGCTTGACAAGTATTGTGAACTTGAAAAATTATCTAAAACCATTATCTTTTTTGCTGAAGATAAAGTTGTTAAAGGTATTATAAGTCTGTCTGATAAGGTTAAATCAACTTCTAAAAGGACAATTGAAGAATTGCACCATATGGGCATTGAAACATATATGCTAACTGGGGATAACGAAAATACTGCATTAAATGTTGCTGGGGATGTTGGAATTTCTAATGTAAAAGCAAATGTTTTGCCTGAAAACAAATTGGAAATTGTTAGAGAAATTCAGAATAACAATAAAAAAGTTTTATTTGTTGGAGACGGTATTAATGATGCTCCTGCACTTACACAAGCAGATATTGGTGTAGCCATGGGAAACGGCACTGATATTGCTATGGAAAGTGGGGATATTGTTGTTATGGAAGGAGACTTGGAAAATGTTGTTGCTGCTATTCAATTTTCTAAAAAAGTAATGAAGAGAATTAAAGAAAATATTTTTTGGGCATTTGCATACAATTCAATTCTGATTCCAGTTGCAGCAGGCGTTTTATATCCTGCATTTGGAATAACATTCAAACCGGCATTAGCAGGTCTTGCAATGGCATTAAGTTCCGTAACTGTTGTTTCTCTTTCATTATTGCTTAAAAGATATGTTCCGGAAATAAAAAGAAAAAAAGTAATTAATTGATTTCAATCAATTAATTTTAAATTTTAAAACCATTCTTCTGATTTTTCAATTAATTCATCAATAATGGTTGGTATGGATCCAATATATGTGTGAGGGTCCATTATTTTGTCAACATCTTCTTTAGTCAAGTATTTTTTAACTTCTTCGTCTTCTAAAATCAACTCACCAAGTAATAATTTTTCTTTATTGGCTTTAATAGCGTTTTTTCTTACAATTCCGTATGCAGTTTGTTTTCCCATTCCTGCACGGGTAAGTTCGGCCATCAATCTTTCAGCCATAATTAAACCGTTGGTGAAGTTCAAGTTTCTTTCAATATTTTCATCATAGAATACAAGATTGCTCATTAATTTGATTGTTAAATTTAAGATATAATCGGTTAAAATACAGCTTTCCGGAAACATTATTCTCTCACAAGAGGAATTTGTCAAATCTCTTTCATGCCAAAGAGGGTTGTTGTCTAATGCTGCATTTACATAGGATTTGATTATTCTTGCAACACCACAAATTCTCTCAGCAGTAATAGGATTCATTTTGTGAGGCATGGTACTGCTTCCCACTTGTTTTTCAGGATCGAAGTACTCTCCCAATTCCATAATTTCAGTTCTTTGCAAGCTTCTGATTTCTAATGCAATTTTATCTAAAGTACTTGCAATATTGGCCAATACGCTCATGAATTCAACGTGGTTGTCTCTTTGAACAACCTGGTTTGTGATTGTTGCTGCAGGCAAACCCAATATTTCAGCAACGGTCTTGTGGATTTCCCATCCTTGTTCTCCTAATGCAGCTGTAGTACCAACGGCTCCGTCCATCATTCCGATACAAACATTTGTCTCGGCATTTTCTAGTCTGTCGTATTGTCTGTGGAGTTCATCTGCCCATAATCCGAATTTCATTCCGTAGGTTGTTGGAAGTGCGTGCTGTCCGTGTGTACGTCCAATGCAGACTTTCATTTTATTTTCACTAGCTAAATCCAGCATTATTTTTGTCAATCTTTCTAATTTTTCTTTTAATACTGTAATTGAATCTTTAAGTAATAATGAATTTGAACTGTCGACAATATCATTGGATGTTGCTCCAAAGTGCACATATTCTCCGGCACCATTTTCACAAACTTCAGTGATTCCTTTTGATAATGCAGCAATATCGTGATTAGTTTCAGCTTCAATAGCTTTCACTCTTTCCAGCTTAACGTATTTTGTGTTAGCTTTTGCAGAAATTTCATCAGCAACTTCTTGAGGGATTATTCCGAGTTTACCTTCAGCTTGAGCCAATGCAGATTCCACATCCAACATTCTTTGCAATTTGTTTTCTTCTTCCCAAATCTCTTTCATTTCAGGAGTCCCATATCTAAATTCAATAGGGTGTATAGCCATTTTTTATCATCTCACATTAGTTAAGTAACAATATATAATTTTACTTTTAATAGTATTATATTTAAGTATTTTATAAGAAAAATTTATATATGTTCCATATAAAGAAATAAAAAACACTATTAGTATTTTAATAGGTGATTATTTGGATACTAAAATACGGCAGTTGCGCCAGAAAAAAGGCATAACTCAACAACAACTGGCCGATTTGGTTGGTGTAACTCGTCAGACGATAAATGCTTTGGAAAATGCACGATACAATCCATCCTTATTATTAGCATATCATATAACTAAATCATTGGATAAAAAAAGCATTGAAGATGTCTTTATCTTCAATGAGGATGATTAAGTAAATATATGTTCTGTTATTTTTATGTTATAGCCTATTTTATAAAAAATTTTTTTATTTTGATAGCATGTCTTTGTTCAACGATAAACTTAAAGATATTAGTTTAAAAGATTTATTAATTCTTGTTATATTTTTGGCAGTAATTCAAGTTTCTTTTGATTATTTCAGCGTTGCCAGAATAGATGTAATCTGGATTTATATTTTTTTAATTTTATTTTTCATATTTAAGTTGGGTGGAGACTTTAACAGTTTCAAACAGGACTTTTTTAAGGTCTTTACAAAAAATTCATTAAGGGAAATCCTATGGTTTGTAGTTCTGAATGTTTTTATTTCTTATGGGATGCTTTACATATCAAATTTCAGTTTACACGCATTTCCATTTTTAAATCAATTAGTGAATTTACAGTTCTCATCGCTTTATATAAATAACTCTTTATTTATTTTTGGAGGTTTTATAACTACAGTGTTTTTTTCACCAATTTTAGAAGAGTTGATTTTTAGAGGAGTTTTGTTAAATAAGTTAAGTGCATTTACATCTATTTCATTTTCAATAGTAATTTCTTCATTATTATTTGCATTTTTACATAGTTTTGGATCTGTCACATCAGCATTTATTTTTGCAATTTGTATGGCGATTTTATACTTAAAAACGGGCAATATACTTGTCCCGATTTTTGCACACTTTTTAAATAATTTGATAGCTGAATGCATTGTTATTTTGGATATTAACAACATTCTGTTTACCAACGGCATTGTTATGCTGATAATGTCTCTTCTGGCTGTTCTCTGCTTTATTTTCATTTCAATTTCAATAAAGCATCAATGGGATATTTTAAATAATAATGAAATATAGAATATTTCTAAAGGAGTTTTATTATGGACTTAAGAAAAGTGGGTATTATTTTAATATTTGTCGGAATTTTTATTACTGTTCTTTTTGTAAATAATGATAAGATTTTTGTTCCTGCGCTAACTGTAACTGTTTTGGGATTTTTTGTAACTGTTGTAGGTTTTGTTATTGAAGTTAGAAAACAAAAAGTTAAAAATGATAAATTGGATAAGGATATCAGTTTGGTTCTCCAGCCGTTAATTACAAAATATTCAAATTTAAATCAGCAGTACAGCCGTGAATTTGAAGGGGAAGAATATGATAAAAAAAGGTTTCAGTTAAATAGGGATTTGGAAAAAGAAATCGCTGAAAAATTACCTTATTTGGAAAACAGGGAAATTAAAAAAATCGTAATTCAGTTTAGTCAACAACAAGACAAAATGAATTAATTTTTTTTAAACCGAAACAAAATGTACATTTTATTACAACAAAGGTTATGATGGTGCATTGTAAAGAATAATATATTGCTCAGGTAATTCTACAAAAAGGAGATATCATGATAAAAGAAGCTATTTTAAAAGTATGTGATCATCAGGATTTAACTTATGATGAAGCATATATGGTTATGGATGAAATCATAAGTGGTGAGGTGAGTGAAACCCAAATCGGAGCTTATTTAACTGCAATGTCTATGAAAAGAGAAACAATAGATGAAATGACTGCTTCTCTTAAAGCTTTGAGGGCTCATTGTGTAAGGTTGCTGGATGATAGGAAAGTTTTAGAAATTGTTAAAGCAGGCAGTGAATCTCTTTTTGATATTTCAACTATTTCATCAATCGTCATATCTGCTGCAGGGGTTCCCGTTGCAAAACATGGCATTCTGGATTCAAACAGCTATGACTCCGGAAATGTTTTAGAGGAATTGGGTGCAAATATTCACATTGAACCTGAAAAATGCTTAAGATGCTTAGATGAAATTGATTTGTGCTTTTTGTTTCCTCAAAACTATCATCTGGCAATGAGATATATTGATAACATTTCTAAAGAACTTCCGATAAAAACAATATTTGACACTCTTGCTCCTTTAACAAATCCCTCCGGAGCCAGAATGTTGATGTTGGGGGTTAGTGAAAAAAACGTTGCCGAACCGATAATAAATGCATTGAAGTATTCGGATGTTGATTCTGCTGTGGCAATTTATGGAATGGATGAGATTTTACTTGATGATGAAACTTTTGTATGCGAACTCAAGGGAGGTAAAACAATAACTTATGAAATTTCGCCAGAATATTTTGGAATGGAATCTGCATCTAGAAAAGACCTTGAAGTTGAAAATCCGCACAAAAATGCTGAAATTGCATTATCAATATTAAATGGTCAAAAAGGACCAAAAAGAAATGCAGTTGTTCTGAATTCTGCAATTGGTTTATATGTTGCAGATAAAGTCGAATCATTAAGGAAAGGTGTTGAACTGGCTGTAGAGCTAATCGATTCGAAAAGAGCATTAAAACAGCTTGAAAAATTCATTGAGTTTACAAACAGCTAATTTATTTTAAAATTAATATGATGATGTCCTTGCCGGTATTTCATAACTGAAGAACATATGTGATTTTAAAAAATATTGTATAAAAAGATAAACTTATTATATATTAAAAACAAATATATGTGTATTATTGATAAGAGGATTATTTATGTTTAAAGCAGAATTAAGTGATTCTAGTATATTAAAAACCAGTTTTGATGCTATTTCTTCAATTGTTGATGAAGTACAAATTCAAACTGATAGTGAAGGTATGAGATTAGATGCCTTAGACCGTAGTCACATAACTTTTGTTCATTTAGAACTTAAATCTAGTTTATTTGATGAATATGTTTGTGATGTTCCTGAAAAGATTAATATCGATACTGATGAATTTATGAAAATTCTTAAAAGAGCCAAATCACAGGACAGGGTACTGCTGTCTGTAGATGAAGGTAATTTCATCATTACTTTTGAAGGTGACGCTACAAGAACTTTTAAAATAAGATTAATTGATATAGAATATGATAATCCAGTTCCACCTCAAATTAATCATCCGACTTCTTTTAAAGTTCGTTTTTCAATCCTAAAAGATTGTATTAATGATATTGATATTTTCTCAGACAAAATTGCTTTGCAAGTTGATGAAGATTACTTTATGGCATCTGCTGATGGCGAATTCGGTGATGCAAGTATCAAATATCTTCATGGCGAAAATATTCAAGAACATGCAAAATCTCTATTCTCATTAGACAAGATTAGAGAAATGCTTAAAGCAGATAAATTTTCAGAGGAAGCTGAAATTAGTTTAGGTACCGATATGCCTTTAAATTTAACTCTTAATATGGTTACTGGTGATGGTAAACTCAGTTTCTTGCTTGCTCCTAGATTGGAAACAGATGATTAATTTCATTTGTCCTATCCTTTTTTTATTTTTAAAAAGACAATTTTAGAGATGGTATTAAGTGGATCAGTTTTATCAGGAATTGCGGAAAATTCAAAAGAAAGAGCGTAATAATGCTATTTTAGCCCGTGTAGATGAGGATTTTTATACCACAATTCATGAGTTTTTAGATGGGCTAAGACAAGAAGCAATTAGGGATCCATTTTCCAATATTCATGGTATGCTTAAAGAAGCTCAGAGGATTGCAACAGAGATTTGCGAGAGGAGAGAACACAAAATCACTGATGCTGCAGTTGTAAACATTCAGAGATCATATCATTTATTTACCGGCAAACCTAAATTTGATTTAATAGACACCACTCCTCTTAATTTAACTCCAGAGGAGGAAAAATTTTATTTTTCATTAATTGATACATTGAAAAATCATAGGGAAGGTATCTCTTTAGAAAAATTATCAGATGATGAAAAAGAGCGTAGTAAAAAGGTTATTAAACCAAAAGAAACTCAGGCCAATACCCTTATTTCAAAACCTGAACAAGAAAAAGGCAGTGGTTTGAACAAAATCAGTAAAGAAAAACCTGTTAAAAAAGAACAGATTAGTGTTGCTGAGCCTAAAGTAACTCCAACTCCAAAACCCGAAGCAAAAAAAGTTCCCAAGAAAAATATCGAAGATAATCCTAATGCTTTTGATGAGCAAGATGAAGTTTATGATTTTGAATCTGCAAAATTGGCTAAAGACACAGAACTTGTTACAATGCTGGTCTTTGATGAAATTAATGCTATTGTTGGTGTTGATGAAAAGATTTACGGTCCTTTTAGACCTCAGGATCTGGTAACCTTGCCTTTGATAAATGCAAAAGTGTTTTTCAAAAATAGAAAGGGTCGCCTAGTTAAAATTTAACTTTTTCCATTACCTTTAAATAACTAAATAAATATACATATTATATGTATCTATTTGTGATAATAAAAAATTATATTTTTATATAATTTGGATTTTTGCTGTGTGTAGACTTGATGCGTTACAGTACAGTTTCAATCTCTACGTTTTTTAATATAAATTAGATTTGGATAAATTCATGGATAGGTTTACAATGATTTATTAATTACGGTGAAATTATGAAAATACCAAAAGAAAAAAGAACATACTGTCCTCACTGTAAAAGACACACTATGCACGAAGTTCACACTTCCAAAAAAAGAAAAGCTAGTGAATTAACCTGGGGACAAAGACAATTTAGACGTGTAACTGCTGGTTATAGAGGTTACCCAAGACCTTTGCCTGCTGGAAACAAACCAGTTAAAAAATTAGATTTAAGACTCAAATGTAAAGAATGTGGAAAATCTCACATTAAACAATCATTCAGAACTGGAAAACCTGAATTTGTAGCTAAATAGGTGATTAACATGGTTAGTAATGGTAGAGGAAACTTTTTAAAAGTTAAATGTTTAGATTGTGATAATGAACAAGTTATATTTGATCGTGCAGCTTCTGATGTAAAATGTATTATTTGTGGCAAAACCCTCGTCAAATCTCGTGGGGCTAAAGCTAAAATCACTGCACATATTGAAAAAGTTTTAAACTAAATTTTTAGTTTTAACTTCTTTTTTACTATTTTTTATACTTTTTAATAATGTTGGTGAGAGTATGGTAAGAAAAAGTCAAGAATGGCCTGATGAAGGAGAACTTATTGTCGGTACTGTTTACAAAGTTCTTAATTATGGGGCTTTTGCTAAATTAGAAGAATATCAGGGCAAGGAAGCTTTTATTCATATCTCTGAAGTATCTTCTGGTTGGGTAAAGAATATTAGAGATCATGTAAGGGAAAATCAAAAGATTGTTTGTCGTGTTCTCAGAGTTAACCCTAAAAAAGGGCATGTGGATGCTTCTTTAAAAAGAATCCGTGAAGACCAAAGAACTAAAAAAATCCAACATTGGAAAATCGAGCAAAAAGCTGAAAAATTCTTAGAATTATCTGCAAAATCATTAGATAAAAGTTTAAATGATGCATATGATGAGGTAGGTTACGAACTTATGGACATCTTTGGTGATGTTTATGGTGCTTTTGAAACCGCTTCTGAAGAAGGTCCAGAACCACTTACTGAAGAAGGAATTCCTCAGGATTGGGCTGATGCTATAACTGAAGTAGCTAAAAGAAATATTACTCCTCCTGAAGTTCACATTAGTGGTTATGTCGACATTGAAACTTTTGTATCAAATGGTGTCGAAATTATCATTGCAGCTCTTAAAGCAGCTGAAGATAATGGTGATGAAGAGGAAGAAATTAAAGTCCAATGTGTTGGTGCTCCTAGATATAGGATTACTGTAAAATCTACTGATTATATATTGGCTGAAAAAGCTCTTAAAGCTGCAGCTGATAGATGTATTGCAGTTGTTGAAGAATCTGGTGGTAACGGTTCTTTCCTAAGAGAGTTAGATAATTAGATTCTTATGAATATGAAAATGAAGAAATGTCCTGAATGCGGAATTTATACTTTAAAGGATTCCTGCCCTAAATGTGGCGGTGGACTTAAAGTAATTTATCCGCCTAAATTTTCTGTTGAAGATAAATATGGGAAATATCGTCGTATATTGAAAAAAAATCAATGAAGGAGAAATATACGTGAATGTTGCTGAAATAAATGTTTTAGAAGAAATCGAACTTGAAAATCCTATTTTCATTGAAGCATTACCTGGTCTTGGACACGTTGGTAAATTAGCTGCTGATCATATGATTGACGAATTAAATGCAACTAAATTTGCTGAAATCTATTCTCCAACTTTTCCGCCTCAAGTTCTTATTCAAGAAGATGGAATAATCGGCAATATGGTCAATGAGCTATATTATTTAAAAGATGTTGGTGAGGATAATTTTGATTTAATTATTCTTGTTGGTAACACTCAGGCTTTGTCTCCAGAAGGACAATACATGATTTGTAATGATATTTTAGAATTTATCAAAGGTTATGGAGTAAATAGAATTTTCACTCTTGGTGGAATGGCTGTTCCTCAGCCTGTTGAAAATCCTAAAATCTTCGGTGCGGCTACTGATGAGGCAAATGTTGAATTATTAAAAGAAGCTGAAATCGAAATCAGGTCTAATGATGGAGGTATTGTTGGTGCTTCTGGCTTATTTTTAGGTTTGGGAGTCCGTCAGGGAATTCAGGGATGTTGCCTTATGGGTGAAACTCCAGGATATTTCATTGATGCAGAGTCTGCCGAAGCTATTTTGAAAAAATTATCATTATTGCTTAACTTTGAGATTAATACTGATAAATTAGACGAAAGAGCTGAAGAAACCAGACAAATGATTGCTAAAGCTCAACAAATGGAACAGGATATGATTGCTAAAGCTAATGCTGGAAATGCTGACGATTTGAGATATATTGGATAAATTTCAATATATTTTACTATTTTTATTTACTTTTTTTAATTGATAATTTAATATAATTTTAATTTCTAACATTTAATCATGTTAGTTAATGCTGATTTTCATGTTCATAGCTGTTTTTCAATGGCATCTTCAAAAGACATGCTGATAAAGAATATGGCTCCCAAATCTAAATTGAAAGGTTTAAATCTTTTAGGAACCGGAGATGCTTTTCATCCAGGCTGGCTGGATATTGTTGAAGAAAGCACTATCTATTCCGGTGATGGAATTTACAGTGCAGAGGGTATGGATTTTGTTTTGACAAGTGAAGTTGAAGGGAAAAACAGAATTCATCATTTAATCATTATTCCAAATATTGATGCTGCCCGTGAGCTATCGCAGAGGCTTCCATCAAAAAATAAGGAAATTGACGGAAGGCCCAAAACAAATTTATCCGGTGCCGAACTTTTAGAGTTGGTTCGTGAATATGACTGTTTGATTGGTCCGGCACATGCCTTTACTCCATGGACTGGAATGTATAAATCATATAACAGTATTTATGATTGTTATGAGAAAAAAGTGGATTTTGTAGAGTTGGGTTTGTCTGCTGATACATTTATGGCCGATAGAATCTCTGAACTTAAAGACTTTTCTTTTCTTTCTAATTCTGATGCCCATTCTCCATGGCCTCATAGACTGGGCAGGGAATTTAATCAAATTAAGCTTAAAGATATTTCATTTTCTTCAATAAAACATGCATTTAAACATAATAAAATTAAAGCAAATTATGGGCTGGTTCCAAACTTGGGAAAGTATCACATGACTGCATGTACTAAATGCTATAAATTGGTTGATCCTTTAATGGCTCATGAAAACAAGATGAAATGTAGTTGCGGAGGAACAATTAAAAAGGGTGTGGATTATCGAATTTCTGAAATTGCCGATTATAATTATCCGAAACACCCGGATTTTAGGGCAGAATACATTCATTTAATGCCATTAGCAGAGATTATTTCCACTATTTATGAAAAGGGAGTTACTACCAAAACCGTTCAGGGCAAATGGCAGGAATTAATAGATGGGTTTGGCAGTGAAATCGATGTTTTAATAAATGCTCCATTAGAAAATATTGAAAAAACAGATTCAAATGTCGCTTCAGCTATTAAATCATTTAGAAATAATGAGATTGACATTATTCCCGGTGGAGGAGGCAGATATGGTCAGATTTCATTTGAAAAGTTAAAAAAAGAAAATAACTCCAATATTGTTACTTTGGATAATTTTTAAAAACACGGACTTGGAGGGATTTGAACCCTCGATCTTAAGATTAGGAGTCTTACGCCCTTCCAGACTAGGCTACAAGCCCAAAAATTCATAAATTAATATTAAACAGTTTTTGAAAAAAGAGAATATGGAAGCGGACCCGCCGGGATTTGAACCCGGGGTCTTCGGATTAGAAGTCCGACGCCCTATCCAGCTAGGCTACGGGCCCTCACACATAACAATTATTACTTTATTTTTTTTATTATATATATTTATCTATTTTTTTAATATCTTCGCCAAAACTCAAAAATTAATTTTTAAAAAAAGCTGATAATACTTTTTTGTCAAAATGAAAATTTGGCATGTGAAGTTTACTTCTGAACAATGCCATAAAAAAATTAAAAAGGATTAATTTTAATCCTTTAACCTCTTCCAGTAGCTCCAGTTTTATCATTTACACTTATGGTATCAACGTTATTGCCTGATTGGTCATAAACTGTGAAATACCAGTATCCATCGGAATATTTTCCATTTCCAACATAACATCCTGCTTCTTGAACAGCATTGCTTGCAATATTTTTAGCTTCTGAATGAGATAAATGTGTTCTACTGCTACCACCACCAGATCCGCTTCCAGACCCGCCGCTTCCAGATCCACCACCTGAGCCACTGCCGGATCCGCTTCCTGAGCCACTTCCAGTTCCGCTTCCTGAACTGGATCCTGCACTAGAACCGCCGGATGTGTCAGCTGATATTGGACTGTTACTATTATTTCCAGGAGTAGTATTTCCTATTCCGTCTCCTACATTACTATCGCTCGGTATGCTTGATAATCCAGAGAAGATTGGATTATCACTATTTGTGATGCCGTAAGCAGCTACTGCTGCTGCAACACATAAAACGATAATAATTGAGATAATTATGTTTGATTTATCCAAGGTTTTTCCTCCTTATAATTAATGAGATTAAAAATAATAATATAATGTTTGGTAAATTATAGAATATATATATTTCTATATTTTTTCTAACTATAATTTTAAATATTTATATGTATATAAATACATTTGTTAGTTTCTAATTTCTATAATTGAGGTGACATATTTGAAAGATAGAGTTGTTATATCTCCTACATCTCGTCAAGAGGGCCATGCCGAATTAGTCATGGAAGTAGATGACAAGGGGATAGTTACAAAAGGTATGTATTTAAGTATAACTCCTGTTAGGGGTTTAGAAAAGATGGTTCTTGACAAAGCTCCTGAATCTGCTCCTGTTTTATGTCAAAGAATTTGTGGTGTTTGTCCGATTCCACACACTTTGGCTTCTGCAGAAGCAATGGACATGGCATTAGGAATCGAAATTCCTAAAACTGCTAAATTGTTAAGAAGAGCTACTTTAGCAGCACATGGTATTAACAGTGCAGCTATTCACCACTTCTTAATCGCACCTGATTTTGTACCTGATAACTTATTCACCACTGCTGTTGACAGTGTAAGTGAAGTAAGAAAAACAGTACAATATGTTGTGGATATGATTGCTGGTGAAGGTATCCACCCATCAGATGTTAGAGTTGGGGGAATGGCTAGAAACATCACTCCTTTCACTAAAGAAAGATTAATTGAAAGAATGACTGCGCTTAGACCAAAACTCGAAGAACACGTTGAATTAATCAAAAACTGTGTTGTAGAAAAAGGTTTACCTGATGATTTAGGTGTAGTTGACAGACCGTTATTGGCAACAGATGCATCTTATGGTGTAAATGAATTTGATATGGATATTTTCTCCGAATGTTTGCCTGAAGCTTGGTATGACGATCCTGAGATTGGTAAAAAAGCTTGTACTACAATTCCATTACTTAATGGTGAGCATGTTGAAACCGGTCCTAGGGCAAGAATGGAAAAATTCGCCGGATTCAAAGGTAAAGGTGTAAACGCACAACACGTAGCTCGTGCTGATGAAATGTTATTAAACTATGATGCATGTATGGAAGCTTTAGATGCAATTGATCCTGCTGCTCCAGCTAATGTAAGTTATGATAAAAGAGGAACTGGTGAACTTGGTTTCGGTGTAATCGAAGGTCCTAGAGGAACAAACGTTCACATGGCTAAAGTCGTTGACGGCAAAACCAAATTCTACTCTGCTATTGTACCAACTACCTGGAACATTCCAACCATGGGTCCTGCAATAGAAGGATTCCATCATGAGTACGGACCACACGTTATCAGAGCATACGACCCTTGTTTATCATGTGCTACTCACGTAATGGTTGTTGATGATGAAGATAAATCCATTCTTAAAAATGAAATGGTGAGAATATAATTGTGGAGGATAAATAATGCCTTATGATTCGGACATAATAGTTATTGGATGCGGAAATATCTTATTTAAGGATGACGGTTTCGGTCCAATTTTAATTAATCTTTTACAGAAATACTTTAATGATAAAAATGATTATTATGATCCGGCAGTTACTTCGTATGTTGAAGAAGAATTTGATGGTGATGTTCTAAACATTATTAAAGGAAAATTTAATGGTTTAACTTTACCGGATGGAGTTCAGTTTATTGATGGGGGAACTGCTGCACCAATGAATTTCTTCCCTTTGTATAATGAATATGACTGGAAAAAATTAATTGTTATTGATGTAGTTGAATCCAATGCTGAACCCGGCACAGTAGGTGTATTTGACCCTAATGCTATGCAGGTGGGCAAATATGATAATCCTCATGGTATGACTGTTGAAGAACCTCTTCAGAAAATCGCTGAAAAATGTGAAGTCGTAATTGTTGGTTGTAAACCCGAATGTATTCCAACACCTGATGTTGAAGTAGGGTTATCTGAATCTGTTGAAAAGGCAATTCCTGAAGCTATTGATATTATTTTAAATGAAATTGGGGTAAAATAATGTTTGATAAATTAAAAAAGGCTTTTGGTGGTTCATCCGAACCTAAAGCTCCAAAAGTAGAGGAAAAAGTTGAAGAAGTTGTTCCTGCACCTGCAGAAGAACCTAAAGCAGCTTCATCAAAACCACGTATTGGTTACATACACTTAAGTGGTTGTACTGGGGATGCAATGTCTTTAACCGAAAATTATGACATCCTATCCACAGTTTTAACAGATATGGTTGACATCGTATACGGACAAACTTTAGTTGATAAATGGATTCACGGAACCTTTGCTGAAGAAATGCCTGAAATGGACTTATGTTTAATTGAAGGATCAGTTTGTTTACAAGATGAACACAGTGTACACGAACTTTTAGAAGCTAGGAAAAAATCCGGTTTAATCGCAGCATTCGGATCTTGTGCGATTACCGGTTGTTTCACCACATACTCTCGCGGTGGACAACAAGCTCAACCTAAACATGAATCTTTCTTACCAATTAATTCATTAGTTAAAGTTGACCTTGCACTTCCAGGTTGTCCTGTAGCTCCTGAAATGATTGCAAAAGCTGTTGTTGCATTATGTGAAGGTGACTTAGACTACTTAAAACCGGCAATGGATTGGGCTGCATGTGATAAAGGATGCGGTTGTGACGTATTAACCAATGTTATTAGACAAGGATTATGTACTGGTTGTGGAACTTGCGCTCTTGCTTGTCCAACTAGAGCAATGGGCTTCGCAGAAGGTAGACCTAGCTGTGATAAAGACAGATGTATCAAATGCGGATCTTGTTACATGATGTGTCCAAGGTCATGGTTACCTGAAGGAAGAATCAAAAAGGAAACAGGACTTTAGGAGGAATGAATATGCCATTAGGTACTTATAAAGAAGCAATCTCAGCTAGATCTACTGAGAAAAAAATTCTAGATGTATCACAAGACGGAGGAATTGTATCTGCATTGCTCTGTTATGCACTTGATGAGGGAATAATCGAAGGTGCAGTTGTAGCTGGAACTCCTGATGATGATTGGAGACCTATTCCTACTGTAGTAACTTCTTCTGATGAAGTAATTGCTGCTGCTGGAACTAAATATTCAATGTCTCCTACTTTATCTGCTTTAAAAGAAGCAACCCGTCAATACGGTCTTGAAAAACTTGGAGTTGTAGCAACACCATGTCAGGTCCAAGGTTTAAGAAAAGCACAAGCTTACCCATTCACTAGATTTGTCGCCGATAAAATTAAATTAATCGTCGGAATCTACTGTATGGAAAACTTCCCTATGGCTTCTCTTGATACCTTTGCTACTGCAAAATTAGGATTTGACAGCTTAACCGATGCTACTAAAATGGACATCGGTAAAGGAAAATTCTGGTTAACCAAAGACGGCGAAGACTCTGGTTTAGCTATTAAAGAAACTCACGGTTACGAACAAGCAGGATGTAACATTTGTAATGACTATGTTGCTGAATGGGCTGATGTATCCACCGGTTCTGTAGGATCTCCAGACGGATGGTCTACTGTTTTAACCAGAACTGACGATGGTAACAACATATTTAAAGCTGCAGTTTCTGCTGGTTTAATTGAAACAAAACCAATCGATGAAGTAAAACCTGGTCTTCCTTTGCTTGAAAAATTAGCTAAAGATAAAAAAGACAAAAACAATGCAGAACGTGAAAGAAGAGCAAAAATGGGAGTTAAAATCCCAGCTATTTATTAAATCTTCTTTCTTTTTTTCTTTTTTTTTTAATTCCGGTTTAGATAAAAAATAGATGGGGAAAATATAACTTCTTCTAAATAGTTGTAACGGTGCAACCTTCTTTTTCTATAATGACTGTATGTTCTTTTTGACTTACAAAACAGCCTTCTTTTTCACGAAGCGGCGCATAAGGATAAATGGCCATTGCTTCTGATAATTGCTTTAAACCAATTCCTCCTTTTCGTTCTCCAAATTCTTCACTAATCCATCTTCCTGAAAAAGGAACGTATTGGTGGTTGTGCTGAATGTATTTTAAAACTTTTTGTGTTGTTTTCATCCTGAATGGTTTGTTCGCCATATATGAAAAAATATAATGCCCTGGAGCATCATTTACAATCCCTTCTCCATTTGTTGCAAATGGTTCGATTGCAATGGCCTGGCCTTCTTCTAAAACATAATTGTCATGATTGTCATAGTTTGGAATTGAAATTCCTGCATGCAGATTATACTGTTCCAGGCTATGGCCTGTCAAATTGAAAATCGGATTTAGATGATACTGTGAAATGGCTTCATGAACTGCAGCTCCTATTTTTGAAACTTCTACTCCTGCTCTGGCTGTGGCAATTGCAGCTTCAAGACCTGCTGCTGATGCATCTTTAATTTCTTCATGGAGATTAATCTCGTCTTGGGTATAATTTTCATCAATGTTTCCGCCAGCGATAATTGTAACTGCTGAATCGGCAATACAGCCATCGACCATTGCACCCAAATCTAATTTCACCATGTCTCCTGCTTTAAATGCAGTCGCATCACCGAGAGGTGATGTATAATGTGCTGCTATTTCATTTATTGATACATTACACGGAAATGCGATTTCAGCGCCATTATTTAATATTTCGCTTTCTACATACTTTACAAGATCAATAACTAAATTTCCATCTTCAATCATCTTTGAAGCTTCTTCACGAATGTTTGAAACAATCTTTCCAGCTTTAATATAAGACTCTATCATGCATTATTCCTTCTTTTGATAATAATTAATTATTTAATAAATAAGATTTATATTATATTTATATTACTTTACTCTATAAATATAAATTGGAGGTTAAAAAATGGATGCTATTACTGCAATTCCAAATCAAATTTTTCTTTTGATTGTTCTGATAATTGTTGCTATTGTGTTGATTATTATTGTTTTCCAATGGAAAAAGGTTGCTGAATCAAAAAATTCAATTTTATTGCTTGAAAAGGAAATTGAACTTAAAAAAATGTCCATGGTAGAAAAAGACATTGAATCTAAAAGATTAATGGACAATCCGATTCCGTTACCTCAGGAGCAACAGGACAGTCTCTCAGCTATTAGAAAATCCACTACTGAAGTAAGGAGTAATGTTGGTTATCTTCACTCAGAAATCAATGAAAGATTGGCCAGACTTGAAGCTGAAACTGAACAGAGAAAATTAGAAAAAATGCTTAAAGAAATTGAAGCAAAAGAGAAAAAACTCAATAAATTAAACAAATAGGTGGTAATATGGATCTTATTGAAGCAGTTGCAATTTTAATTTTAATCGTTGCGATTGTTATTTTAGTTTATTATTATTTATTAAATAGTCCGAAGACTATGGATAAATTGCGAGACATTGTTCCTGAAAGTGCAGATGCGCATATGGATGAGGTTTTAAATAGAAAGTCTTCTGAATATGCAGATTTGTCTAAAGAAGATTCCGATGATAAAGAATCTAAATCAATGGGTAATAGAATCAAAGTTAAATTAAGCGATATTGATGTTTCCAGCCTTAATGCTGATGCATTTTCACATAAACTTGATGCATTTTTAGATGAAAAAAGTGATCAGTTAATTAAGGAATGGTCCTTGGCTACTACAGAAGAATTGGATGCTCTTCAGGATAAATTTGATGAAACTATATCTAATGTTGATGACTTAGAGAAAAGTTTTAATGAATTTAAAAAATCATCTAAAGAATTCCAAAAAGTTACTGAAGAAAGAATGGACAGTTTGGATAAAAGAATTGAATCATTAGAAAATAAATAACTTATTTTCTTTGATTTTCACCTTTTTTCCGAAAACTATATATATTATATTTTCCATAATTTATAGTGTAGGTAACTACTGTTTTTATGTGTATAGCAGGGTGGGGTAGTCTGGTGATCCCGCGGGGCTCATAACCCCGAGATCCCTAGTTCAAATCTAGGCCCTGCTACTATTTATATTAATTATTTTTTCATGGCAAGTTAAAGGCAGCTGCTGGTTAATTAACTAAGGAAACTCCGCCCATCAAACAAGACTATGGCGTTGAAAGACGCATGCTGAGAAGCATGACACTGGAGCAGAAACGATACAGCTTTTAATGGTAGACGATGATATTTAATTGAGGACATTAAAAGAATTGGTGAAACGGCCATTCCATAGGATGCAAGAGCAAAGTTGCCGATAATCTCTTGAGTAGGCAAGGTAGCACGCTTAGATGAATGCTGTTAAACAGAAGGTGGGTTACTCTTAACAGGCCATGAAAATTAATTATTTATATTTAAAAGGACAAATATTCTATTTTCTTAGTTTCTGTAATTTACTTTAGCAATATTTTAAAGGTGATATTGTGGTCGAAAAAATCACATGCAATGATGTTATTGAGTATAACAAGCTATTTTTACTGGCGCCACCTTTTTTGCTTGAAAGAGTAGCTAAAAAGAATTCAAATTTGGTGGCTAAATTCAAATCAACAATTCAATCATATATTGTTAATTTAACCGATGATGAAAAAAACAAGTTGAATGTTGTATTGTCATGTGAGGTTTGTGATTTGCAAGAAATTCTCTATGAAACTTATTTAAAAACAAATATAAAGCAGTATAAGATATTGTCAAATCCCAATCACAGGGAGTTTATTGAGTTAAATCTTGATGAATTAAAAAAATTGATTTAAAAAGAATTAGGACTATTAGTTAAATAGTCCTTCTAAAAATCCTGTATTTAAGTTAGCATTTGTACTGTTTAAAGCATTATTCAGTTCGGTCTGGTAATTTTCGATGTCTTCCTGAGCATTTTGTAGCTGTACAATACTTTCTGCAAGGTTTTCAATGTCACTGTCGGTAATGTTAATATTGTATTTAATTGTGTAGTTGTTGATTATATTAACGATAGTTGGCTGATCGGTAATGTTTTCCTCCTGAACTTTTTCTTTAACATCGTCAACTAAGTTAGATAAGTCATCAGCGCTAACATTGGATTCTTTTACAATTTCTGCCTGTGTGTAAATTTCATTGTTTGCTGCCTTTTTAACAGTATCAGGTATTTCAACTTCTGTGACAACTTCATAGGAATTCATAATGCCGGTCAATGCAGATTCGCCGGTGGCTGTAACTGGGCTGGTTACGTAAACATGTCCGCTTGTGATTCCAGAGGATTTCAATGCAGATAAGTACATATTTCCGGTTATTGTAGTGATTTTGGATTTATCTACAGTAACCTTAAGGTTTCCATTGTCGTTTAAATTAACTAATGCTGAGGAGAAAATCTGATTTGAGTTATACTGCTTTCCGGTTATTGTACTTGAGATTTTATTTACTTCCTTTGCAGTAATTATTTTTGAATTCACTCCTTTTAAATCCATATGTGCCTGATTTTCAAAGAATGTATCAACGGCATTCTTGTAATTTGCATTTTTGTATGTAGTTTCACCATAGGTTATTACGGCCTGTTTATCATTAGCTGCAAATCCTGCAGGGATAAGCATTCCTATAATGGCTATTGATAAAATAATCATTTTAATGTTAATCTTACCCATTAATGTCACCTCTTTAATATTGGTACATTTTATTAGGTAGTTATATTTTATAAATGTATCTTATTTGTGTTAACAGTTGTATGATTGGTTTTAAAGTTATTTTAATTTTAATAAACTTTATATATTTTCAAATTAAACTTAAAACTATAGTAAGGTATTTTTACATTGCTATGGTGATTAAATGTAAAAAGAGGTGAAAATCACGAAAAAAATTGATAATAAGCTATTAGTTCTATTGTTTGCTGTGGGCTTACTTTTATTTTCTTTAAATTTCGCTTTTGCCGAAACAAACGAAACGGCTGATGAGGTCATATCGGCTCCTTGCGATATTGATGAAGTTCAGGTAAGTTCGGCTATTTCAGATGTTCAAAGTTCTCATGTTAACAGATCAGTATTGTCTTCAACTAAGAATGTAATCAATGTTAATGTTAAACACCATTATAATGAAACTGCTAATAGTTGGGATGAGGATGGCTATAACTTAGCTGGAGCAACAGTTAAGCTATATGATTCTAATCATAAGCTAATTTCAACACATAAAACCGATTCGAAAGGATTTGTTTCTATTAAAAATTTAAAATCAATAAAATATTATGTTGAAGTTAGCTATGCTGATTATGAGCCGCAAAAATCTAAAATATTGGACTTTTCTAAAAACTCTGGAACTTTAAATGGAGTATTCGATTTCATTCCGGATATACTGCTGCTGGTTGATTATAAGTCACACAAGGAAAAGATAAATGTTTTGATGAACATGTCTAAAAGAATCGCTTATATCGATACTGGTAAGTATGATACCTCTAGAGAGTGGCTGGCTGAACATGCTCAGTTTATCCATATCGACATGTTTGCTGAAGGTGCATATGCCACATTCACTGCTGAAAAATTGAAGAAATTGCTTTCAGTCTCTCCAGCTAATGCAAGATATAATGTCGCTTATACTTTTGGTGTTTATAATGGAGGTATTTTAGATTCAACAGGATTGCACATTGTTGGTGCAGATCCGAAAAACAATACTTATCATACTATTGAAAATACATATGTAGGTTCTTATTTCCAGGCTGAAAAAATCAATTCCTCAGATATTTTGCAGCATAATATGAAAAACTATCTTAAATATATATATTATTTAATTAATCCATCAAAGTATGCAAATCCGACTCTCAATGATTCTAATTCACCTCAGATGGGTCCTGAATGTGGATTTTATCATCCTGATATAGGTATTTTCACAATATATCCTGAAGGTAAACTGATTAACCAGTGGATTCGTACAAATCCGGGGTATAATTGCGACGGTATTGGGAGTTTAAACTGGATGATTCAAAACTATCAAGATTGGTTTGCAAATATTTTAGATCCTACTAATTTATTTGTTCAGTTTGAAAATAAATTCATTAATAAATTTAGTCCCGACAAGAAGTTCATAGCTATTGCTACTTACTATTGTGGTGGAGATGTAGTTGATTCTTTAATTAGAGGTTATGAAAAGGTTGGTAGACCTGCATTTAATGTTTTTAAATTTTCTACTAATCCTTCAATGTCTTCAATATTGAAAAAAATTAAAAATGTTTCAAAAGTTGGGATATCAGCTATTACTTCATTATATAGTTGGTCTTTAAGTTATGCTAACGGGTCTGCTGAAAAAGATCTATCTGATATTGATTTGGAAATTCTTAAAGGTGTAAATGAAATCTCCAAATATAGTCATGAAAGTGAACTCGGTCCTCAGGTAGAATGGACATATTCTGTAACCTATCCAAGTTTTGAAGGAGTGTTCGGTCCTGTTATTTTATCTTATCTTGATGAGGAGGGTAAAACTCATGTAATTCAACCGGGTATTGATAAAATGGTTCAGCTCAGCAGTAAATGGGCTGACTTAAAGGAGTTGAATAATTCTGAAAAAGTAGTGGCTATTGTTCTTTATAATTATCCGCCTGGTAAGGCTGAAATTGGTGCATCATATCTGGATGTAATTCAAAGTACTTATGATTTACTTCTTAAATTGCATGAAGAAGGTTATTCCATTGGCAATATCAGTAAAATGATGAGTATTAAAGAGTTCACTGAACTGTTATTTGATAATGGGAATAAAGGTTCTTGGGCTGGAGGATTGCTTAATAAGTATGTTAAAAACAACTGGAATGAATTAGTCAAACATAATCAATTAATTTCAATGGATGATTTTATTAAGTTAACTGCTGACCTTCCTGAGGAGTTATATGAAGAAATGGTTACTCAATGGGGAGCAGGTTTAGGCAAATCAATGGTTTATAAAGATAAAAATCAACAATATTTAGTTATTCCTGGAGTTTGGTTCGGCAATGTTTTCATCACTTACCAGCCTAGTAGAGGATGGGAGGAAGCAGATTTAAATGAAGTTATTCAAAATTTCCATGATAGGAAATTGCCTCCTCACCAACAATATGTTGCATTTTATGAATGGCTGGAGAAAGTTGCAAAAGCTAATGCAGTCATCAATATGGGAACTCACGGAACATTGGAATGGTTGCCTGGTAAAAATCTTGGTGTAAGTGCTGGTGACTGGGCATTTGAATTAACTAAAATCCCAACAATATATCCGTATATTGTTTCTAATCCTGGTGAGGCTATGGTTGCAAGAGATAGAATTGCATCAATGGTCATTACACACATGACTCCTGCTATTGTATCTTCTGGATTACATGGTAATTATACTCTTTTAAATAACTATATTACCTATTATAAAGATCAGGTAAAACTTAATGTTACTTCTAATGCCGAAGTATATAAAGAAAAGATTCTCAAATTAGCTCCGTCATTAGGTTTTAGAAGTATGTCTAAAGGCGAATCATTTGATAAATGGGTAGATGAATTACATCTCTATCTTGAAAATATGGCTGATGACTTAATGACATATGGTTTACATACTTTAGGTAAAGTCTTAACCGGTGAAGAATTATCCGAAGAAGTTATCACTATTGTATCTTCTCAAACTAAAATTTATAATCAGATAATGGAGTTCTTATATCCGAATTTGAAGGGTAAAGATTTCTATAAAGATGTTCAGGGTGATTTAAAATACATAAATGAACGTCATTCTATTGAATCATTTTTGAAATATTATACTGACGCTTTAGTTAACGGGTCTTCTGCCGATAAATTTGCTTCACTATTGGGAATAAATAAAACCGGTTCATTATATTCTTCCCTGAAGTATGCAGAAGAAGTAATTGTCAAAATTCAAAATAATAATGAATGGAACGCAATTCTTACTGCATTATCCGGAGGATATGTCAAAGCAGGTTTGTTTGCCGACCCGGCATATGGTGATTCAATTCCAACAGGTGCTAACGGATATGCTTCAGACCCTTCAAGAATGCCGTCACATGCAGCATATGAGTCTGCAGTTAAAATTGTTGATTTGCTGCTTGCCAATTATTATGAAAAACATGGTAAATGGCCTGAAATGACTGCATTGATTTTATGGGGTACTGAAATATCAAGAACTGAAGGAATTGGTGTTGCAGAATTCCTATACTTCTTGGGATGTATGCCTGAGTGGGCTGAAAACGGTAAAGTTTCAGGTGTTAAACTAATTCCATTGGAAAATTTGACTATCCGATTAAATGATGGTTCTATTGTCAAAAGGCCTAGAATTGACGTATTTGCAAGTTTAGTTACCAATAATAAAGATTGGATTAGGTGGATGGTAACCGCTACTAGATTGGCAGCGGATTCCGGTGAAAGTGAAAAGGATAATTATGTTATAAAACATTACAATGAAAATCCTACACTTGACAGATTATTCGGTCTTCCGGGCAACATTCTTGAAGGAACCGGAATGAGCACTCTTATTCCGAATACTGCTGATTGGAATAAATCCACTGTTAATGTAGTTGGAATGAATAGGTATCTTGATGCTGTTTCATTTGCATGGACTATTGATGGGGATAATATTGTTATCAATAAACAAAAAGATACTTTCAAATATCTCCTTACAAAAACTGAATTGATTACACAAAACCTTGATAGTACATGGAGAATTTTAGATTCCGATGATTATTATGATTGGTTTGGTGGTTTGTATAATGCAGCTTCAATTTTAAGAGAAAGAGAAGGTTTAAGCAGACCTGATACTGCATTTGTAGATATTAGGGATAAAAATCGTTATGTTCCTAGAACATATGAGGAACAGATGGAGTTTGAAATCAGAACAACTCTCTTAAATCCAAAATATCTTGGACCTCTTAAAGGAACAGCTGCGGGTATGAACTGGATTGCGGCAAGAATGCAAAACACTTTCGGTATTTTAACTATTAGTAATAATAAGCTAAATAAAGAGTTAGGTAATCAAATGACGGATACTCTTTTAGGTTTGGCCAGCAGTGTCACCAGTTCAAGTACTTCTGTTGGTTTACAGTCTTCCCTTGCGCACATGTTCTATTTGGGAACTCAAGGTGTTTGGGATGCAGATAGCAAAATGCTTGAAAAGATTGCTAATGAATACATGAATCAGGTTATTAAGTATGGTGTTGCATGTTGTCACCACACCTGTAAAAACCTTGAATTCAATATGAAAATTATTCAAGCAAGTTCACTATCTCCTGATTTAAAACAAAAATTTGCAGAGATATTGGCTCAGGCCACTAATACTGATCCATTGTATAAGAATGAAAATTCTGATGTTGATGATGGGAATAAAAATGCCCATGAACTAGTTAATGGAACAAATGATAGAAAACAATCAAATAGTGAATCAGGTAAAACATCTGCTGGACAGGATATGTCTGAGAAAGGTAATGCAAAATCAGTTTCTCAATCTCAGGGTTCAGGAGCTTCTTCAGGAGACTCAGGTGCTGCTGCATATGAGTTGTCTCAGAAGTCTACTTCTAAATCTTCAAGTTCAGCAGAATCTAGCATGCCGATATTTGTTGTAATTGCTATTATTATTTTAATTGCAATCTTCTTTGTTGGATATGTTAGAAACCAGAAAGACGAAGACTATGATGATTATTAATTTAATCATCAACTTTTTTTTATTTTTAGAAATTTTTAAATATACTTTAATTATAAATATAATACTTAATAGATTATTCTTAAAGTTTAATTTAATTTTATTTTAAGCTGTAATCGAATTTAATGTGAGTGTTGTGTTATGATTAAGAAAACTAAGGTATCATTGGTTTTATTGCTACTTTTTTTCCTGTCAATGGCCACTGTTTGTGCTAGTGAGGATGTAAATGATACTTTAAGTAGTGATGAAACTATTTTAGATGATTCGTTATCTGAAGAAAGCATTCCGCTTTCTGAGGGTAATTCAAATGAAGCTACTACGCATGAGATAAATGCGGCTAGCTATTCTACGTATTTTAATAAAAATGGAAATTTAATTTCTCCTAATGTTAAGGCGGGAGACACTATTAATTTCACCGGAGATTGGAAAGGAAATAAATTTAATTTTAATAAATCTTTAAATATTGTTTATTCCGGTTCAAAACCAATGCAAAATTGTGTTTTTACATTTTATAATGGAGCTGCCGGAAGTTCCATTGTTGGTTTAAAAATTGCTAATACTGCAGATGAAAGTTATGGAATTTTTTTAAACGGGGTAAATAACTGTACTGTAAAAAACTGTTTTATTAACAATACTGGCAGGTCTTCCTACGCTATCTGTATTGCTAATAATGCAAATTACAATAATGTAACAAATAATTTATTTAGTGCTTACGGCATTAATTACGGAGCAGGTCAGGGAACTAGGTCAACTTCACCTGTTGTTCTTAGTGGAGCCCATCATAATTATATTGCAAACAATCATATTGAATGTGATGATGCAAATGGAATATATTTATCTAGCTATGAAGGAGGTCCTTTAGACGGAGGTGTTTCTAATTATAATGTAATTTATAACAACACCGTAAAATATAATGTATTGCCAACATCATGGGGTTATGGTATTCAAGTAATGGGAGGATACAATAGAATAGACTCTAATAAAGTAATTGGCGCATATATGGGTATTTCATCTTCTTCAATTATTTCACCTAACTATATAGTTAATAATAGAATTATCAATATTACCGGTGCAGATTTTAACCATCCTAATATTGAGGTTGGGGGACAGTATGCAATTGCAGGTTCATCAAATTCAATAATAAGAAATAATTCCATTGAAAATGCAAAAATAATTAATGGTTATGGTGCAATTTATGCGGTTAATAATGTAATCATTGAAAATAACAAAATTGAAGTTGTATCCTCCGGATATGGTATTCAACCTAGTGGAAGCAATATTTCTATCAAAAACAATAATATAACTACCACTTCCGGTGCAGGTATCTTCTGGAAAGGCGAACATTATGGTTTGGTTGTATCCGGTAATAATATTTCCTGCAGCAATGGTATTGGCGTCCTAATTAACAAGGAAAGTGCTAGAAGAATGCCTGGAAATTTAACAATTGTTGATAATAATATTTCCACAGAAAATAAATATGCAATTGATGCAAGGGAAATTAATGCATCCACTACATGGACTATTGAAAATAATACAATTCCGAAAGGTAAGCTCATTGCAACTCCTGAAGGTTCTTTTGACCCGTCAAAACCAAAATACATTTTCGATGGAACAACCTACACAGTCACTCCTGAAAATTATAGTGATTATTTTGAGGTAGGGGGCACTTTAAAGACTTTAATCAAAAATGGAGATATTTTGTACTTCGAAGGCACCTTTGTGAATATGGGAGTATTATACATTAATTCTGCAGTTAAAATAACTGGAAAAAACCCGATTTTTTACAATACAACATTCAGGGTTTCTGACGGTGTTTGGATTGAAAATTTAACAATTAAAAATAAAGATTCAGAAAGAATAAATGCATGGGGAATTCTTGCATACAATACCTATGGCGCAACAATTTCTAATTGTAACATTAACGTAACAGATCCAAATGCAGCATATGCGATTTATGCTGTAGAATCTAGTGATATTGATGTTTTAAACAACAAACTTTATTCTAATGGTAATTATTTAACTTACACATTACTTGCTATAAGTGTTGAAAATTGTAATTTTATTAATAATACTATCTATACTGTCGGAACAGGAGTTGAACATGCTTTTGAAGGCAGTCATTGCGTTGATGGTAATTCCACTTGTATTGACGGTTCTTCTTGTGTAGATGGATCTACTTGTGTTGACGGTTCGTCTTGTGTGGATGGGTCTTCATGTGTAGATGGCAATTCTGTTTGTACAAGCGGCAATACAATTGCTGGAAATCATGTTTTAACCGAAGTGTATAGGACTTATGGTATTTTAATGGTTTATTCCTCTGAATGTAATGTTTCTAGAAATAAAGTAACTGTAACTTCCAAACTTAATAAGACATCTGTTGAATTTAATTCAAGTTCTGCTGGCCACAGTAATTTGTCTACAAATTCTGCTGTAGGCATAGATTTATATTTCAATAGTCACAATAATACTTTTTCATACAATGAGGTTTATATAAAAGCTAATGATACCTATATTTATGGTATGGGGGTACTGGGTCACAATACTGGTCATCCTATTCCTGAAGGAAAAGGTGCAACTAATAACAAGTTCATTAACAATAATATTGTTTTAGAAGGAACTTATTTTGTTCAGGGTTTGGTAGTTGGTTATGCATCACAAAATACCACTCTTAGCGGAAATACTGTCAATGCCAAATCTAATAATTTCTCATATGGTATTAATTTAGAAATCTCTCATGATTCTATTGTTAAATCAAATATTTTCAAATTGGATTCCGATATTGTTTATGGGCTTGAAGCGTTCAATTCAAATGGCAATACTATAAATAACAATATATTTGATATTAAAGCCAAACAGGCATTCGGCATTGGACTTTCAAATGCTTTAAATAATACTATTGTGAAAAATATGGTGATCAATAATATAACTGGTGAGGAAATAACCTATCCGGTTTATGATTCATTTGGTATTGGATTGGCAGGCATTTATCTCAAATCCAAATCTTCCAGTAACATCATTTCCGATAATAATATAACTTCTACAAAAGGCTATGCGGTTATTGTTAGTGATTTGGCTGTCAACAACACATTAATTGATAATTATTTAAATTCCGAAAAAGGTATAGGTGATAAAGCTATTAATAATACAAATAACAATGTTGTCAGTGGTAATTATGTCTATATTTTTGAGGGAATCCTTCCAGATATAACTCTTAATTATTTGGGCACTGCAGATATTGTTTTGAATGTTGGTGTTGATGGGGTACTGGTTAAATTTTATATCAACGAGGATGAGGAAATCGGCAGTGCAATTTCTAAAGATGGTGTAGCAACATTAAGATATAAATTCGATGATTCTTACACTCCTGCCGATTATTCTATTGTTGCTGTTGCAGTTAAAGAGGATTATTTAACTAAACAGTTCAATTCTATTTTAACTATTGATAAGGGCATTTCTAATATTATCTATAAGGATGTAACTGCAGTTCCAAATTCTGATGGAAAATTTGTTGTTGTTGTAAAGGATGGCTTCGGAAATCCTATACCTGGGATTACAGTTAAATTTTATAGGTTCCAAGTAAAATACGTTTATATCGGTCAGGCAAAAACTGATAAAAATGGCGTAGCCACTTTAGTTGCTGAAGTTCCTGCATATGGTACTTATAAATTGCTTGCAGAGGCTGTTGAAAATGATAACTTTGAATCATCAAGTGGTGAAGCTAAGTTAATAGCTCAGTATAAACCTTCAATTTATCAATATAAAAACAATCCGGTTTATTATGGAAATGCTATTAAATATACTGTCCGTGTTAAAGGTATTGACGGTAAATATGTTGGTGCAGGCAAAATTGTAACTATTAAAGTGAATGGTAAAACATACAAGGTTAAAACAGATAAATCCGGTAAGGCGTATAAGTCTATTAATCTAAAAGCTGGATCTTATACAGTAACCGCTCAGTATGAATCTACTAAAGTTTTAAGCAAGATAACTTTTAAACCTACTTTAATAGCTAAGAATGTTGTTAAAAAGAAAGCTAAAACAATTAAATTCCCTGTCAAATTGGTGAACAAGAATGGTAAAATCTTAAAGAGCAAAAAAGTTGTCTTTAAGATTAAAGGTAAAAAATATAGTGTAAAAACTAACAGTAAAGGTATTGCCACATTATCTATTAAAAATTTAAAAGTAGGTAAATATACAGTCACATCGACTTATGGCGGATGCACTATATCAAAAACAATTACAATTAAAAGATAAAGGATTTTTCCTTTATTCTTATCTCTTTTTTTAAGTTTTAATTTGACAAATTTTAAATATTCTTATTTACTAAATATTAATCATAGTCAATATATTGGGATTTTTTATCAAATAATTTTGACTATTGTCTGATTTAAGTATTATTAAATGAGGTGGAATTATTAAACTAAAGTGTTCAATCGTCTTGGTAATGTTGTTTTCAGTAATGCTATTGTCTGCTAGTGCGGTTTTTGCTGTTTCTGATGAGAATGTTGCCGTAAATGATAATGGGGGGCTTGTTGATGAAGCAGTTATGGAAGTTGATTCTGATGAGTCTGTTTTATCAGAGCCTTCTGTTCTAGAAACACAATCCAATGTTGTTAATAAAGATAATTTCCATGATTATTTTGGAAATGATGGAACATTATTGGATAGTGTAACAAGTGATGAATTAATATTTGAAGGAGATTTTACTGGACTTGATGTCAATTATATGACAATTGGTAAAACCATTAAATTATCCGGTAACGGCACTGCACTTAATAATGTTAGTTTCATTATCGGAGCTAATAATGTCGTAATTGATGGTTTTACTCTTGCTCATTCTGATGTTTTTTTATTTAATATAGAAAATGTAAATGGTGTAACTTTATCCAATAACATGATTAATTTCAAAACTCTTGAAGGGGTAGACAGTTATGCTATTTTTGCTAATGCTGTAAATGACTTAAAAATTATTAACAATACTATAAACTATGTTGGAAATACCGACGGTACTGTTGTTAATAATGCTATTCGAGTAACCGGTGATGAAGGTTCTGCTGTTGCTTCTAAAAATACTGTTGTTGAAGGCAACATAATGAATATTGATATTCCTTCTGTAAATGTCGGTTATGATCCTACAACTTATGCGGCAAAAACTTTTTCTGAAGGTATAGTATTTTATTACTGTGAAGGGGTAAAATTTGTAGATAACCGTCTTGATTTAAAATATAATAAGTTTAACGGTGATTATGATACAGTTTATGCATTAAGTGTAAGGGGAAATCCTTATAATTTTGCAGATTCGATTGTCTGTTCTAATGTTGAAATTATCAATAACACAATAACTGCTAAAGGCCATAATTATATCTACTCTATTTACGTTTCTGCTGATGATTTTAAAATTTCAAATAATGTGATTAATTCCTCAGCGGATTTATATTATGCAAATGCAATTAACGTAGACGGCCCTTCATCTGATGGTGTTGTAAGCAATAATGTAATAAGCATAAACTCCCCTTCTGCAGGATATGGAATTTATTCCTACCAGTTATATGGAGCTATTAAAAACATTTCCTATGTAAATAACATGATTATGGTTAAATCTTATGCTGCATGCGGTATTGAAGTTGTTGAGGCTAGTCCTTACATTTCAAATAATTATCTTGTTATGGATGGTAATTACACTTACGGTATTGTAGCAAGCATCAAAAATAACGGTACTATTTCCAATAATTCAATATCTGCTTTGGGGTCAAATAATGGTGCCAATAGTACTGGTGATCCTTTATTGCCTTTAAACTCTTTAGGAGTAAGTGTAAAAGGTAATGTGTTAATCGAGAAAAATGATATTAAATCCACAGGTATTGGTGTTAATCTTGTTGAAAAAGGTAGGTTTACTATAACTGATAACAAGATTAATGTTAGTGCTGCTGGTGATGTTGAAAGTTATGCGATTTACTCCAATGTAGGTGACATGACAATTTCTAATAATGATATTCTATTTATTGGAAATACTAATGGAAGTTTTGTTAATAATGCTATCCGTGTAAATGGTAATGAAAATAAAAAAATTGCTGCTAAAAACATTACTGTTGATAATAACAATATAGTTATTGGCATTCCTTCTTCTGATGTGAAATATGACCCTTTAACTTATGAACCAACAGTTTATTCTGAAGGTATTGTTTTGTATTACTGTGAAGATGTAAAATTCACAAATAATCGTGTCAATCTTAAGTATAATAATATAAGCGGCAGTTATGATACAATTTATGTGTTAAGTGTAAGAAGCAATCCTTACAGTTTTGAATTTGACGAGGATTACAATCTGATTTATCCGATTGTCAGTTCAGATATTCTAATTTCTAATAATACGATTAATGCTGAAGGCCACAAGTATATTTATGGAGTTTATGTTTCTGCAGATAATTTTACTCTCAGTGACAATTTCGTAGATATTTCTTCTGATGATTACTATGCTAATGGTGTTAATATTGATGCATTGTCAAGTAATGGTGTTTTGAGAAATAATCATATTGCTGTAAATGCCGTAAATGTCGTTTATGGTATTTATTCTGCAAGCTATATGGGCCCTATTGAAAACATTACTTATGATAGTAATAATATTGAGATTAATGCTTATGCTGCTTGCGGTATGGAATTACTGGAACCTAACCCATATATTTCTAATAATACAATTATGGCTACCGGTAATTACACTTACGGTATTGTTGCAAGTATCAAGAATAACGGCACTATTGTTTCTAACAATATTTATACTGTAGGTTCCGAAATGGGCAATAGCAGTACTGGAGATTCTTTATTGCCTTTAAACTCTTTAGGTATCAGTACTAAAGGCAATGTATTAATTAAAAACAATTCTGTTGTTACATCAGGAACAGGTCTTAAAACATTAAAAGGAAATGTTCTTGTCTCAGGTAATGATATTAGAACTACTGGGGATTATGCAATTAACGCCACAGGATCTAATTTAACTGTAGAGAAAAATTATCTGGCATCTAAAAAAGGCGTTGGGGCAAATTCAATTGTTTCAGATGGTGCGGTTATAGCTACCAATAACACTCCTTCATTAAAAACTATCATATTTGCACCAAGTATATCTACCGATTATATTAAAGGTGCTGATTTCTCTGTGGGAGTGGTAGATGAAAATGGCGATCCGATTTCAAACATTGTTCTCTTTTTAACAATTAATGGTGTTGTTTATAACTCAACTACCGATGCAAATGGTCATGCCATATTCAAACTTAATCCTGCAGCAGGAATTTATAATGTTGTAGTTTCATTTAATGGTGATGAGGTATACGGTCCTAAATCTGTAGAAAGTTCTATTGCTGTTGCACCGTCTGCAACTAAAATTGTTGCAAAAACTTCAGTAAGCGTTTACTTAACTGCTGTTAAATCCGGATCATACTATAATATTGCTTTAAAAGATGCAAACGGAAAAGCTTTGGCAAACAAAAAAGTTTCCATTAACTTTAATGGTAAAACCAAAACTTACACCACAAATTCATCAGGTGTAATCAAATTCAAACTTTCCGCTTCTAAAGTGGGCACTTACACTTTGAAAATGAAATTTGCAGGAGATAATAACTTTAAAGCTTCTAGCTTAAATGCAAAAATAAAAATAACCAAACAACCAACCAAATTAACCGCAGCTAAAAAGACTTTCAAAGCTAAATCTAAAGTCAAATCTTACACTGTCACTTTAAAAGACAATAAGGGTAAGGCTATTAAGAAAGTCAAAGTTACTATTAAAGTTAAAGGTAAAACTTACAAAGCAGTTACCAATTCTAAAGGTAAAGCTACTTTTAAGATTACCAAATTAACCAAAAAAGGATCTTACACTTCTGTGGTTAAATTTGCAGGTAACGGTTATTATTCTGCATCTTCAAAATCTGTTAAAATTGTAGTTAAAAGATAGGGATTTTTATCTCTATTATTTTTTTATTTTTTCATATAGATAACTAAATTTATATTTGTTATTTTCAAAATAGCTATTAATTATTTTGAATGTTCTTTTCTTAATTTTGGATGGTTTTTTAGAACTATTAATTTAATCTTAGTTATTTTCAATTATTTGGTAGTTAAATTTCAAGTCAAATTTCAATTTTTTTTTAAAATAGTTTTGGATTGTGTAATCAAGAAGTAGTGCAAATTCAGATAAAAAAGAGAAAAATGAAGTTTAAGATGGTTTAAAAATTAAGAAATTAATAATATTTCTTTTTGCGGTCTACAGCCATGTAAATTATAAATATTCCAATTAAAATCAAAACAATTTGGGGAAATATTGCAAATACGATAGCTGGAATTACTTTTAACGCGGCAAGTAACCATAAAACGCCATAAATTACAATTAACGCTCCGAATATAATGGCTACTTTATAACCTATTTCTTTTAAATCATATAATGGTATTCCATCACCAATCGGCATATCATCACCTATTGTCAGTATAAATGTGGGAAAGTAAATTAGTATTATCTAATTTACTTCATTGCTTCTTTTACTCTGTCGAAAAGCCCTTTTTCGACATGTTTAATTTCATCTCCGCTAATTTCAGAGAACTGTTTAAGCAAATCTTTTTGTTTTGAATTTAATTTTTTAGGAACAACCACTTTTACAGTTACATAAAGGTTTCCCCTGCCATTATGTCTAACAGAGTTCATACCTTGGCCTCTTAACTTATAAACAGTTTCACTTTGTGTTCCGGGTGTAACTTTAAACTCAATTTCTTTTCCTTCAATAGTAGGAATGGTAATTAAATCACCAAGTGCCGCCTGAGGGAAACTAATTTGCTGATCTAGGTATAAGTGATGTCCTTCACGCACAAATTTTTTGTGTTTTTTAATATGCACTGTAACAATTAAATCTCCTTCCAGACCTGCTGCTTCACCACAGTTTCCTTCACCTGAAACTCTTAAGTGGTTTCCTTCATCAACTCCTTCCGGAATTTCAATTTTGATTGTTTTAGTTTTTCTAATACTGCCTCTTCCATGACATTCATCACATGGGTCAGTAATGATTTTTCCACTGCCTCCACATTCTCTACATGGTCTTACATTAACCATTTGTCCAAGAAATGTGTTGCTGACTTCTTTAATCTGTCCGCTTCCGCCACATACTTTACATGTTTCTGGAGAGGATCCGGGTTTAGACTTTGATCCGTTACATGTAGGACATAATTCACTTCTAGTAATTCTTATTTCTTTTTCGCATCCATTGAATGCTTCTTCTAAAGTTATTGGTACTTCAGTGTAGATGTCTGAGCCTCTTTGAGGGCCAGCTCTTCCGCCTCTTGAACGTGAACCTCCACCAAAACCAAACATGTCAAAAATGTTTCCTATATCGAATCCTTGGAAAATATCTTCGAAGTTTACGTTTTGATAGAAGTCTTCTGCAGTAAATCCATCCATTCCTGCATGGCCGAATTGATCATATCTTTGACGTTTTTCATCATCAGACAAGACTGCGTAAGCTTCACTTACTTCTTTAAACTTATCTTCTGCATCAGGTCTGTCACAAACATCCGGATGGTATTTTCTTGCTAATTTACGATAAGCTTTTTTTATTGTCTTTTCATCAGCAGATTTATCCACTCCAAGAACTTCATAGTAATCACGCTTGTCTGCCATTTATTCACCTTATAAAATAATTTAAAAAAAGATAGAAAAAATAATAGTTTTATTAATCATTAGTTTATGATTGATTCTGATTTGTTATAACCTAACAATTTAATAAAACTTTATTATTTGATCTAATCATCTTTTACTTCATAGTCTGCATCAATTGTGTCATCATCGTTGTCTTGAGCACCTGCATTAGCATCAGCACCTGCTTGCTGTTGTGCTTGTGCTTCAGCTTGTGCTTGTTGGTAAATTTTTGCACCAATTTCTTGAATTATATTTGATAATTCATCAGACTTTGCTTTAATGGCATCAAGGTCATCGCCAGCTATAAGTTCTCTTAATTCTTTAACAAGGTCTTCAACTTTTGTTTTTTCGTCTTCAGATACTTGATCTTTAAGTTCTTCTAAGGTTTTTTCAGAAGTATAAATTAATGAATCAGCATTGTTTCTAATTTCAATTTCTTCTTGTCTTTTAGCATCAGCTTCAGCATTCATTTCTGCTTCTTTGATTTTTTCTTCAATTTCTTCATCGGATAATTTAGTTGAGGAAGTAATGGTAATAGCTTGCTCTTTACCTGTTCCTTTATCTTTAGCAGTTACATTAATAATACCATTTGCGTCAATATCAAATGTTACTTCAATTTGAGGGATGCCTCTTGGTGCAGGTGGGATTCCTACAAGTTGGAAACGTCCAAGTGAAGTGTTATCTGCAGCCATTTTTCTTTCCCCTTGCAATACGTTAATGTCTACAGATGGTTGGTTATCTGCAGCTGTGGAGAAAATTTGACTTTTTTTAGCAGGAATGGTAGTGTTTCTTTCAATTAAAGTAGTTGATACTCCACCTAAAGTTTCAATACCTAATGATAATGGAGTTACGTCTAAAAGAACGATGTCTTTAATCTCACCGGCCAATACTCCTCCTTGAATAGCAGCACCCATTGATACACATTCCATCGGGTCAATACCACGTTCAACTTTTTTGCCTATGAAGTTTTCAACGAATTTTTGCACGATTGGCATTCTGGTAGGTCCACCAACTAAAATGATTTTATCAATTTCAGATTTGCTCATTTTAGCATCATCCAATGCTTGTTGCATTGGTTTGCTGGATTTTTCCACAATACTGTCGACTAATTCTTCTAATTTTGCTCTTGTAAGGTCAATAATTAAGTTTTTAGGAGTTCCGTCACTGCCCATTCCAATAAATGGTAAGTTAACTTGGGTAGTTGTGGTAGTGGATAATTCGATTTTTGCTTTTTCAGCAGCTTCTCTTAATCTTTGTACTGCTTGGTCGTTATCCATCAAATCAATACCTTCTTGCTGTTTGAAGTCATCAGCCAAGTATTTGATTAATACGTTATCCATATCAGTACCACCAAGTTGAGTATCTCCGCTAGTGGATTTTACTTCAAATACTCCTCCACCGAATTCCATAATGGTTACATCTAAGGTACCTCCACCTAAATCGTAAACCATGATGTTCATATCATCATCATCGGCTTTATCAAGACCATATGCGAGGCTTGCTGCTGTTGGTTCGTTTACGAGTCTTACAACATCAAGTCCGGCAATAGTTCCTGCGTCTTTTGTTGCAGTCCTTTGGTTGTCGTCAAAGTAAGCAGGCACTGTAATTACGGCTTTTTCAATTGGTTCGCCTAAGAATGTTTCTGCGTCTTTTTTGATTTTTTGCAAGATGAATGCAGAAATTTCTTGTGGGGAATATTGTTTTCCGTTTACTGTAACTTTTTGATCAGTACCCATACTTCTTTTAATCGCACTGATGGTATTTTCAGGGTTTGTTACAGCTTGTCTTCTTGCCGGTTCTCCTACTAACATTTGACCATCATCGGTAAATGCAACGTAACTTGGGAATGATTTACCATATTGGCTTGCTCCTTCTGCTGATGGTATAGGAGTTGCTTTACCTCCTACAAGCACTGATGCAGCAGAGTTACTTGTTCCTAAATCAATTCCGATTATTTTTTCTTTTTTAGTATCAGACATAATTATCACCTATTTTTTTTATAAATAATTTAATAAACTTTATTTTTTACAAACAATAACTTTTGAATATTTAAGGACTTTATCTTTGTACATGTAGCCTTTCATTAACTCTTCTATAATATAGTCATTTTCAACATCGTCGGACTTTTGAACCATCATTGCTTCATGCTTGTTCAAATCAAATTTTTCTCCTTTTGCAGGAATTTCTTCGATTCCTTCTTTTGTTAAAATGTCTTTAAATTTATTATAGATAAGTTCTACACCATCTCTTAAATCTTCATTATTTTCAATTTCCAAAGCTCTAGCGAAATCTTCATAGCAATCAAGAAACTTTTTTATTATATCTTCATTTGCAAACTTAATTAGTTCGCTGTTTCTTTTATCAGTAATTTTTTTGAAGTTTTCGAAATCTGCTTGAAGTCTTTGTGAAAGTGAAATGTATTCTTGAGTTTCAGCTTCTTGCTTTTCAAGATTTTCTTTGAGTTGATTTAACTCTTCGTCTTTAAGAGTTAATTCTTCAAGAAGTTCTTCATATTTTTCTTGAATATCTTGAGCTTCAACTTCAGTTTCGCCTTTATTTTCGTCAGTCATATTTGCACCTTTTTTTTAGGTTTTTGGAAAAACTTTTGTAATAACTCTTCTTCGAGAACTTGAACGTTTGATTACTTAATTTTGGTTTTTGGGAATTTATGGATATATAGGAAAATGGTTCATTGTCTGAGAGTTATTACTTCAAGTTTTTCTGAACCAAATATTAAAGTAACCAAAAGTTATCTTTCTCTTACATTATTATAGTAACAAAAAGTTATATAAAGGTTTCGATATAATAGTATAAATTATGAGCAGAATTAATGACATTGAAAAAAATGAAAAAAGTTATAGAAATGTCAATTCTTCTAATGGCCGTATAGAAATTAGAGGGAACTATAATGACCAACAAGGAGGGATTGATAAAGAAGACATCCTTGATGTAATGGGTTGTAAGACTAGAAGGGATATTATAAATCTTTTAAGGGAAGAACCTATGTTTGTTAGTGAAATTTCAAATGAATTAGCTATTGGTCAAAAAGCTATTATTGCTCATTTGCGAGCGATGGAAGACATAGGGATATTAAATTCTTCATATAAAAAGATTGTAAGGGGTCGTCCGCGTAAATATTATGATTTGCAAAACGAAGTTAATATTCACATTACCATTAATAGAAATACTTTTGATGTTAACTTGTCAGACGACATGCTTAATACATTACAGCTTCCGTCAGGTGATGAATGGTCTAAATTATTAGACATTGAAAAAAGAATAGATGATGGGCAACTTGAAGCTATTGAAGAGTTGAAAAATCAAATAAGATTATATGGCAATCTTAAAGAAAGAGCGGAATATATTCTTGAGAGAACTCTAAGAAATAGGTAATTACTGGCCATTATTTGATGGTTTTATTTAAACCATCTTTTTTATAATTTTTTAGCAATAATTGCTTGGCCTAAAGATACGGATCCGTCTCCCGCACATGTATTTTTGTGCTGGATAAATGTAAAATCCTCATTTTCAATAGAATTTTTAACAGTGTTTGTAATGGCTTCGTTGTAAAATACTCCTCCTGTTGCTCCGATTTCTTTAATTCCTTTTTTATTTGCTGCACTTATTGCAAGTTCGCTTAATCCTTTTCCAATGGCATTTTGGCCTGCAGCTGCAACGTCTGCTTTTTTCTCACCATTTTGATATAACTTCACAACTTCTTTTAGGATTTCACTGGTATTCAGAGTGTCATTTTCAATAACAATAGGAATTTCCAAATCTTTAGTGGAGTAATATGCTGCAGATTCCAGTTTCATTGAGCATTCTCCTTCGTAAGTTCGCTCATGGCATATTTCAAGAGCAACTGCCATTGAATCAAGGACTCTTCCGGTACTTGTTGTTTTGCCAACATTAATTCCGGCAGCTATCTGTTTGAAAATATTTTTTATTTCAACATTTCCGTATTTAAAGTAATCTGAATAGTTTTTAATTAGGTCTTCATCATTTAAAATACTTGCAAGCATTCTGGCAGGATATCTTGTAGCCACATCTCCTCCGGGCATTAATTGAGGCTGCAGGTGTCCTAATCTTTCAAAGTCTTTAATATTTGTATAGAGAATTTCCCCTCCCCAGCTGGTTTTGTCACTTCCATAACCTACTCCGTCAGCAGCAATTACAATCATTTCTTCTATTGCGCTGTCATTGGCCAAAGCAACAGAATGAGCATGATGGTGTTGCACCTGAAGAACTTCACAACCATATTTTTCAGCTAAATTATGAGCCAGTCTTGTTGTAAAGAAATTGGGATGCAAATCACAGGCAATCATGTCAAATTCATTGATTTTGGTTATTCTCTCCATATTTTCAATAGCTTCTTTTAAAAAAGCCAATGTTTTCGGTTTGTTTGTATTTCCGATGTGTTGAGAAGGATATACGATATTGTCTTTTGCAACTGAAAAGGTCACATCAAGTTCAGGGCCTAAGGCAAGCACATTCAAATCATTTACATCGTAATTTATTGTATATGGTTCGGGAGTATATCCTCTTGATCTTCTAATAAATGATAATTCATTGTTTCTAAATCTGATAACGGAATCGTCGCATCTATTTAGAATTTGACGGTTATGAACTAATGAATAATCGCTAACTCCGTTGACAATCTCATCATTTGCAATCATCATTGGTTCTCCAGGAGTATTTGCCGAAGTCATGACATAAGTATCAATGTCTCCTTCATCAAATAGCAGATGGTGCATCGGAGAGTATGGGAGCATCACTCCAATGTTGTGAAGTCCCGGTGATAAACTTTCAGGAAATGCATAATCATTATTTTTCTTTAAAATAACAATAGGTCTTTTGTTTGAAGTGATGGTTTCTATTTCCTTTTCGGTTAACTCAGCATAATCTTGAAGACTTTCCAAATCCCTGCACATTACGGCAAATGCCTGATTGGGGCGGTTAAGGCGTTTTCTCAGTTCTTTTATGGCTTTATCGTTATAGGCATCAACAACTAGGTGTGTTCCGCCAATTCCTTTTATGGCCAATATTTTTCCTTCTTTCAGCTTTTGAGCACCTGATTTTATAGGATTGTCGGTATTTATTTTGTGCATACCTTCATATAGTTCCATTTCAGGTCCGCATTCGCTGCAGCATATTGCTTCTCCATGATAACGTCTGTTTAAAGGTTCCTCATATTCTGCTAAGCACTCATCACATAATGGAAACTCATCCATTGAAGTTCTTATCCTGTCGTAAGGTACACTTTCAATTACTGTAAATCTTGGTCCGCAGTCGGTACAGGCATTAAAAGCATATTTATAACGTCTGTCTTCAGGATTTCTTATTTCACTAAGACATTTATCACATATTGCAATATCTGGAGGTATTACACTAATTCCGGAATAGGAATCTCCGCTTTCAATTATTTCAAAATCAGTATAATCATGCTTTTCAATAGCCTCCACATTCATGGAATTGATTTTTGCTATTGGGGGCAGTTCTTTTGGAAGTCTTTCGACAAATGACTGGGCATTTTCACCTTCAATAATGATTTCAACAACATTTCCGAGGTTTCTAACATATCCTTTGAGATTTAGTTCGCTGGCCAATCTATAGACATATGGCCTAAATCCCACTCCTTGCACTATTCCTTGTGTTAAAATCTTCAATGAATTCATAAGTTATATTATTGTAAGTAAATTTTATATAATTTTATCCTCTATATTATAATATTATGAAAGATATTCTCAAAAGATTAGTCGATGGAGAACTTAATATTGATGAAGCAGAAAAATTAATCAATGCAGATAATATTTTGCAAATTGATGATGTTGTCAAATTTGATATCAATAGAAAAGAGAGGACAGGTTTTCCAGAGGCAGTGTTTTCACTAAGCAAAGATTATGATGATTTGCTCATAATTATTAAAAAACACATGCAATCTAATAATGATGATTTAATAATTACTAAATTGTCAAATGAGAAGTATGAAAGAATTTTAAATGATTTGGGCGATAATTCTTTTATTTTTGATTATAATAAAAAGGCTCAAATTTTAGTTATTAGAAAGGAAATAGTTAAAAAAGAGCCAATCGCAAAAATAGGCATCATGACTGCAGGCACTTCAGATATTAATGTTGCTGAAGAAGCCCGCGTAATCGTTGAAGAAGGAGGATGTGAAGCCATCACTTCATATGATGTTGGAGTGGCAGGCATTCACAGATTATTTCCTCAAATTGCACATATGCTTGAAGAAAGCGTTCGCGCAATTATTGTTTGTGCAGGGATGGAGGGAACATTGCCTTCAGTTGTTGCAGGGCTTGTAAATGTTCCTGTTATTGCGGTTCCAACTTCGGTAGGATATGGTGTTGGCGAAGGTGGAAGGGTTGCACTTGATGCAATGCTTCAGTCATGCGCTCCAGGAATTGCAGTTGTAAATATTGATAATGGGTTTGGCGCAGGAGTATTTGCCTTAACTATTGTAAAGAGTGATTAATTATGAAATATGAAAATTTCAATCCCCAGATTCATGACATAAATAAGGTTGCTAAACTTGTTTATGATGTTGATTTTAGAACTTTTGATTTATTATTTAGCGATGAAAACAAGGCTGTTTCAACAATTGCTAATGATTTAAAAAAACATGAGCCCGAACGCAGTTTTAAAGTAATTTTAAATGATGATGGTGAAATAATGGGAATATTGATGTCATATATTTCTGAAAAACCCCATGACTTAAGATTAAAATCATTAAGATTAATCATTGTTGATATTCTAGATTATTTTGTATTGTCCGACGTTAAAAAAGGGGATTTTCATGTTGCTGAAATTGCAATAGATAATTCTTTAAGAGGTCAGGGAATGGGCAGCAAGGTTTTGACTGAAATTATTGATTATGCTCGGTCTAAAAATTTAAAAAGGGTCACTCTGGATGCAGATTTTAGAAATACTGGAGCCCGAAAACTTTATGAAAAATTAGGTTTTAAGGTCTTTGATAAAAAAAGAATTAAAATTGGAAGTTTTGAAAGGGGTATGTATAATATGGAATTAATCCTTTAGGTTAATTTCCTTAATTCTATCATACACTCTTTTACAGTTATTTTTATCATTATATAAGAAGTATTCGCTGATTCTGGCATGGTATTCATCTTTAAGATTACAGTCATTTTCAATATAATCAATAATCAGATTAACTAATTCGTCTTCTGTTTTTGCAACTTCTCCAAAACCCATCGTTTCGTAATTAAAATAGCTATTTTCTAAATCGAAGTGATAGTCATTTCCATAGTGATAATATAGGACAGGTTTATATAGGTATGCAAAATCAAATGCAACTGAAGAATAGTCCGTAATCATTAAAGATCCGTTGCCAAACAATGTTTGGTATTTTGTTTTATCATAGTCGATTTTAACATAATCGTTTTCTTCAAATAAATCTATAAAATTATAAACATTCGGATGTGGTCTGAAAATTATTTCATAATTGTTCTGACGAGCATTTTCGATTAATCTTTTGTTGTTTATTAATGAATTGAATCTTTTGAAAAATTCATTTTCTTTAATGTATTCTTTGGATTTGTGATTCAAATCTTTTCTCCAGGATGGCATGATGATAACTTGCTTTTTATTTTTTTGGTTTTTGAGAGTATCATATCTAGGCAAGCCTAGTGTTTGAACAGTATCTTTGTCATAGTTGTAAGGATATTTAAAAATCGATTCATATTCTTTAGTCGATGATGTTACAAATAAAGATAAATTCATGGATGCTTTATTTAACCAACTTGAAATATCATCTTTCAGGACGCCGTGCTGCAGAAACATATTATTGGATTTTAAAAGACCTGCAAAAAAGGGGTATCCTCCCCAAAACGGATAAATGATTTCATTGTCTGGATGTGATGTGATGATATTTTCGGCATACAGTCCTAAAAATCGGTGTTTCAGGGATTTATAAGCAATCACATTGCCAATTTTTTTAATATTTTCATATTCCTTGTTTTCCCGGTCTAAAATGAAGTATTTGTCAATATCTTCATCTTTTCCAATGGCATATTTAAACAATGCCAAACCATTGTCATCCGCTTCATCAGGACGGTCCATGAAAAACCATATTTTTTTGTTTTTCAAAAAAGGATAACTTAACATATAAGCCATTCTAAACGGGATTGCTTTTATAAACCCAGATTCATGATTTTTAACCATACTAATTAAAGATTTCATCTCCTGTCTGATCCATTTTAATGAGGTTTTCTTTTCAATTATAATGGTGTCATTTTTTAAAATGCTCAGGTAATGTTTGGTTTTTGCATAACCTGCTTTCTTAGAAAAATTACAAGGTCTTGAAAAGTCAATGTGGAGTTGGGTATTGTTTTGTTCGAATTTTAATCTGAATTCATGGCTTGTATCAATTGGAATGACACATTCAAGAGAGTAATCATGTAATAAGTCATAACCCAATATGGGATTATATTTTTGGGGAAATTTCAGCTCTTTAGTGTTAACGGATTCGTTATTGATTAAAATATTGATCTTTCTAGCGGTGCTATTTATTGTGCTTGCTAAAATATGGAGTTTGTCATCAACAATGTCATAAATGTCAACGAAAACAGTATTTAAACCTAATTTTTCCATTAATCCATTATTTAATTCGTTATTATATTTTATTAAAAATGAAGCTATTTTAAGTTCTCTTTTAAGCAGCATGTTGTTCAATAGTATGTCATCATCAATATGTCCTATATTTTCACTTAACCTTTTTAAGTCAACGTTTTCGGATGTTTTTTGCACTGATAAAAGCCATCTTAAATGATTAATAAAATTAAACTGGATAAAAGATGGAATTTCTCTAAATTCGCTAAAACATTTCTCTTTTAAATAATCGAAATTATATTGGATAAACGAGTCATATTCTTCTAGATAAAATGTATTGTCATAAGGATAAATTTTTTCATCTATATTGCTTGCAAAATAGCTTCCTGCACTGCAAATCCCTAATACGGGATTACTGATTAAAATTTCACTGAAAAATGTAATGTTTTCATTAGCAGCATTTAAAAATTCAATATTTGCAGCAGATTCTTTTTTAAAAAAAGTTGACATGCCCAATAACTGCGAATATTGGGGATTGTCAATAAGATTTATTTTTTTTGTATTTCTAACATTATAGTTGAGATAGCGTTCTTTTCTGCCATTTTTATAATAAAAAATCGGAAGTGAGATTAAATCCACCTCTTCATACCTATTGGCGAATTTTAAAAGATTTAATAATGCATCTTTTGAAAAATAGTCATGAGGCTCTAAAAAGCAGATGAATCTTCCGCAGGCATTTTCAATTGCAATATTTTTGGCGCTGATTGAATCTGATTCATCTAGCTGATGGTAAAAAATGTTTTCAGGGTACTTGTTAATGTACTCATAACAGATCTCTTTTCCGTTATCTTCACTATTTATGTCTACAATAATTATTTCAACATTTCTTTTAAAATCAAGTGTTTGATTGATTATGGAGTCAATTGATTTTTTTATCCCCAGTTCTGAATTATGAGTTGGGATTATGATTGAAAATTCAACTTTGTCCAATTTCATCACGCTAACTAATCTTGGGATTGTTTGAAATCTGGTTTTAAAGTACTAACTATGAACTCTAAATCGCTATTTAATGATTGAGTATTATTATATCCGCTCATATTTATAGTAAATGTATGGTTTGCAGTATAAAGATATGCAAAGGTCATATTTCCACTGGTAGTATTTTCAAAATCAATTCTGTAAGTAGTAATGTTGTTAATGTCATATGTGGAATTTGAAATAATGTTAATGTCCGGTTTACTTTTGAGATTGTTGAGATTGTTTTTAAAGGAATTTAAAGAGGTATCGTTCTTTCCCATATCCTTAATATGTATTTTTTCAGTGCCGTGTTTATTAAATAGTTCCACATGATTTTTCTCACTTGCTTTGATTGACAAATCATCTGGAATTGTTACAACAGTTTTGTTCAAAACAGTTATTGCAGTTCCGACTGTATTTGATGATTCCACAATGAAATACATGGAAAAGCAACCTACAATCAATATTATTAATATTAAAATCCATTTTTTGTCCATTTTAAAACCTTAAATTATTTTTTAGCACGTTTAACGTAAGCATCACAGACTTTTTGTGTTTCTCCTTCCATATATACGCGGCCGTTTTCAATCCAGATGCACCTGTCACATATTTTTCTTATCTGACCTATGGAATGTGAAACAAGAAGGACTGTAACTCCCTCTTTCATCATTGATTCTATTTTTTTAGAACTTTTCTTTCTGAATTTAATATCTCCAACAGCCAAAATTTCATCAATAATTAGGATTTCCGGATTTATAAGTGTAGCTATTGAAAAACCTAATTTGGCTCTCATACCTTTGGAATAGTTTTTAACGGGATAATTGATGTGTTCTCCAAGTTCAGAAAACTCAACGATTTCATCATATTTTTCTTTAATGAAGTTCTCTTCCATGCTTAATAGTGCTCCATTTAAGAAAATATTATTTTTTCCAGTATAATTTTTGTCAAAACCGGCACTTAATTCTAGTAATGGTGCGATTTTCCCATTGATTTTTATGTTTCCTTCTGTAGGCTCATAAATACCAGTTATTATTCTAAGGAGAGTACTTTTTCCAGCTCCGTTAAACCCTAAAATACCCACTCGCTCTCCGCGATAAATTTTGAAGGTGACGTCATCTAAAATTCTAATCTTTTTTGTCTGTTTTTTGTTTCTTTTTATTGTTCTGATAGCATATTCTTTTAATGTATCAATTTTATCCTTGGATACTTTAAATTCCATTGCAACATGTTCAACATCAATCATTACTTCCCTATCAACATCTCTTATTTTAACTTCAATTTCTGAATTTTTGGATATTGGAGAATAGTCATCTGAACCTTCAAATGTTGTTTTTATATTGTAAGTTTCTGGTTTTAGTTTCAAATCCAAACATACAAATCCCATTTCATCACTAGTCTCTTCATAAACTTCATCATTAACTTCTATTTTAAGTTTCTCACCAGTTAACGGATTGTCATTTTCATCGTATAATCTAACTGTATAATCCGGTTCGTCATTGGAAAAAAGAACCATGTCTGGCGCATATAATCGAGTATTTATATTTTCAGAAGTGCCTGCAGGTTCTTCATCTGATTTCAATACAGTCAACTTTGATTTTATTTTTGGGAAGTATTCTTCTTCTGCAGGATAAGATGTTGTAATCTCATATGTTTTAGCATCAAGTTCAATTGCCAGTCTGGCATACCCTTCACTGTCGGTTAATTTATCGTATTTTTTCCCATTTACTTCAAATATTACTTTTTTATTTGTAATAGGATTATTATTTCCATCTAAAATCCGGGCTGTAAAATCAGTTCCGTCCATATGCACCATTTCCACATCAGGAGCATATATTTTAATGTTTTTAAATCTATTATTTTGAAACTTAGGATCAACAGAAGTCCCTATTTCCATGTCTGTCCGATCTTTATTTTTAAACAATCCTTTTATTTTTTTAAGTAAACTCATAATAAAACCTTATATTTCCAATACTAATTTCTTTTCATAGATTTTAAATAAACATATTCCAATTCCTAATGTTGTCAGTGAAAATGCCGCCAAATATAATAATGTGGATCCATTCGGCAGGACACCATAACTGATACATTCTCTAAAACATGAAATCGCAGAATAAACAGGATTTAATGTAAATATCTTTTGTACAAGCGGAGGAACAATTTCCATAGGATAAAACAATGCTGAAGCATACATTAACACAAGTGTGAATACCTTATATAAATGGCCGATGTCTGAGAAATAAGTGTTGCATACGGCCAATATCAATCCCACACCAAAGATTAAACATAATAAAAATATCATTGGAACAACTGAAACTATTATTGTCCAATGGAATGATGCTCCTGTTATTATCATTACTATAAATAGAATCACGAGTGATATTAAAAAGTTGATAAATTCATAACAGATTGTACTTACGGAAAACATATATTTCGGAACATATATTTTTTTTAACAGGTTGCCATTCTTTTTAATTGAGCCCATTGCTCCTTTTGTTCCGGTATTATAAAAATCGTATATTACTCTTCCAGTCAGGAAATAAACCGGATAGTTTTCAATTTGACGACCAAATAACATGGAAAATATTGCTGTAAATACTAACATTATTAAAAGGGGGTTAAAAAAACTCCAAAGTATGCCTAATACGGAATCCTTATATTTTGAAGTTAAATCTTTTTTAACCAATTCCTTTAATAAAAATTTTTTTTCTGCGAATGTATCAAACATTTTCTCAACCAGTTAAATTATTATTTTCTTCTTCTTTTAAATTCATCAAATACATCATCAAGTTCTACTCCTTTATAAACAAGAAGTAGTAATGTATGGAAAATTAAGTCGACAGATTCATAAACTAAATTTTCATTATTTTTAGAAGCGATTAATACTTCACCTGCTTCTTCAGCTATTTTTTCAAGTATTTTATCTTCAGCTTTTTTATCACTATCTTGCATTATATTTGATGTATAAGAATCAATAGGATTGTCGCGGCGAGATTCTAAAACCTCATACAATTCTCTTATAATGGTATCATTCATTTAATCATCACCTTTTCCTTCTTGGTCTTGAAGACTTTCTGTAAGGGCTATAAGCGGATGCTTATCATCATCGATAATTTCAATATCGTCAAAAGTTCTGATTCCTGCCTTATCGGCAGTTTTTTCCATACCTAATTTGATGTCTTTTCCTAAATCAATAACATATGAATCTACAGTTTCGTAACCTTGTTGTGATGATGCAACTGCTCTGTGGTGACCATCAACTAAAATCCATCTGTCACCTGCTTTTACAACAATTGCAGGTTCCGCCAATCCTCTTTTTAATTCATAAGTTCTTCCTTCAAGTTCATCAGCATAAACCCTATCTTGTGTTGGGCGTAATTTATTTGTTTCAACACGCATATGCTTTAAAGTAGTTTTAATGTCATATAACTGTTCCAGGGTTTTTTTAAAGTATTCTACTTTATTTGGAGTTGACCTTTCAATATGTGATCTGACCATATCGGTATTTGTAATAATCCCTACTAGTTTTCCCTGTTCATTAACAACGGGCATTCTGGATATGCCTCTTCTAAACATTACTCTGGATGCATCATTTATGGATAATTCCTGGTTAGCAACTACTAATTTTGTACTCATTAATCCTTTAACTGTATCTGCCCATTTTTTGGATACAATATCAAATGCAGTTATCATTCCAACTAATTTGTCGTTTTCCACAACAGGATAGCTGTTGTGACGGCTTTCTTTCATTAATTCAATTACATTTTCAGTTGGTGTATCTGGGGAAACATTAATAACGTCTTTTGTCATGTAATCTTTAACATAAGATTTTTTTTCCACCATCATGTTTCCTCCGTTATTGGATATTTTCTTTTAATATTTTAACAGTTTCGCCAGGATCTGCTTTTCCACGTGTTATCCTCATTACTTGGCCTACTAAGAAGTTTAATGAAGCTTTTTGTCCAGCCAGATAATCTTCAACAGCTTTCGGATTTTCATCTATAGCTTGCTTTACAGCTTTGATTACTTCATCATCTTTTACAACACCAAGAAGCCCTAATTCTTCAGCAATAGCTTTAGGAGATTTTTCATTATTTGGCATTTGTTCAATGATTCTTTGTCCTGCTTTGGTAGTTATTTCTTTGGATTGGAGCATGTTTAAAAATTCAACTAAGTCCTCAACAGTAATGCCGCTGTCAGCGAAATCTAATTTATTATAAGATAATACTCTTTTAAGTTCATCTCTCATCCATTTGGATGTAAATTTAGGGTCAATTTCTTTTACAACCTCTTCATATGCAATAGCTAAATCAAGTTCTGAAGTTAAAACTTTTGCAGATTCTGCATCAATTCCATAGTCTTCGATAAACCTGTTCACCTTATTGTGTGGCGCTTCAGGCATTGTGTCCAATATTCTTTGAATTGTTTCATCAGAAATTTGCATCGGCGGTAAATCAGGATCAGTTATGAATCTATAATCATCAGCATCTTCTTTCATCCTCATTCCCACGGTAATCATTTGTGATTCTAAGTAAGCACGAGTCTCTTGTTTAACTTCGACTCCTCTTTTCATGAGATTTTTTTGTCTGATGAGTTCGAATTTCAATGCTTTATAAGCTCCTTTAATGGAATTAACGTTTTTCATTTCCACTCTGTTTCCACCATTAATGGAGATGTTTACATCGGCTCTCATTGTTCCTTCACCGCGTGCTCCTCCACTATATTGTAAAACACGTATTAATTCTTTTAAGAAGTTTCTTGCTTCTTCAGGAGATTTTATATCTGGTTCTGTAACAATTTCAACTAATGGAATTCCGGAACGGTTGAAGTTAACAGTGCCTCTGTCAGGTTTATATTGGCCGGGGTCTTCTTCTGCGTGAATTTCTCTAATTCTAATCCCATTTAATTCTCCATTAATTCCTATAGGTACTGATGTTCTTTGATAACCGGAAGATAAGTCAGGGTAATTGTAATGTTTTCTCATAAAGTAAATAACATTTCTATCGATTTCACAGTTGAGCATTAAAGCAATCATTAATGCATTTTCTAACGCTTTTTTATTAGTTGGTTGTGGTTTGGCTCCTGGCTGATTAAGACAAACTGGGCAGATGTTTGAATTTACAGGAGCATCTTGATAATTTGTAGGACAATCACAGAATAATTTTGATTCAGTTTCTAGTTGTACGTGAATTTCAAGTCCGCACATCATGTCGACATCGTCACTAATAATAATTCCTCCATATTGATAATTTTTTAGTAATATATATTATTATAATATTTAGTGCCTTGGATTTATAAAGGTTATTAAAATAGTAGTTTTTTGATGAATTTTCAGATTATAAATTTATTCTTTAAACCATCATGTAAAAATAAAAATTATTTAATATTTATTTTTTAAAGATTCTTTAACATATCTTTTGATAAATTTATCTAATTCTGGTGTGAATTCACTTTTTTGAGGACCTAATTGATTTTTATCGGTAAATGTTCCCTTTAATTTTCTACCGCTCCATTTCACTTCTTCTTCAACTCTTTTTCCATATTTGGTTCCAAACATTTTGAATAATGGGAATTTTGTAATTCCATTTGCGCCGCTTAATATTAAAATGCCGATATTTGCAAGATTATCAATCCAAGTTCCGCAGATTATCTCAATATCCGGAAATGCCAGTCTGACATGTGTTACGACCTGGGCGTAATATAGGGAAGCGGGTTGTGATGAATTGGCATATATTGTATCTTTATGAGGATTCAATGAGTAAAAGATTACTCTATCGATCTTGTGATCTTTAATATAATCTATCAGATAATCTAAATCAGATAAAGTTTCACCAAGACCCAATATTACTGTTATCGCTTTTTTAAATCCCAAATCCCCTGCGACATCTAACATATTGCTTATATCCTCTATTTTTTTTGAAGGGCAAACAGATTCATGGATTTTTGGATTTGCCACTTCGAGAGCTCCGGTAATTCCTTTTATTTCAGAACCGTATTCCTCCAGTTCGTCTGTTATTCCTGTATTTAGCCAAACCCCCTCACCAGTTATGTTTTTAATGGTTGTTGCTATTTTCTTAATTTCGGATGTTGTAAAAGATTCATATCCTCCGGATAAGAATTCAATATTCCAGTCAAGACGCTTGCACATTTCGGCTTCAGCATAAATATTATTGACATTTCTTCTGGCTTTTTGGGGATTTTTAATTTTATTTTTTTGTGTTGACATATAACAGAATGCACAGTCTCCCTTGTCACACCACCAAGACAGAAATATGGCGCGTTCCAGTGTAATTAAGTCGCCATGTTTGTTTAATGTTGTTTTATTAGCTTTTTTTATCAAGTCGAATATGTTAGAATCCATGTTTTTTATATATGGTCTTAAAGTTTATATACTAGTTAGGTTAATTTATTATTATAACTAATTTTTTTTAGTTTTATGTTGAAAAAACCAAAAGGTTTATATATTATGTATTGCAAAGTAATAATTACTGTTTAAAATCTTTTGATTTTTAAGCATGGGTGTATTTGGTTAAGTGTGATGGGTATTAACATGCCATCGTAGCTCAGTAGGTAGAGCGTTCGGCTGTTAACCGATTGGTCACA